>DAOUZG010000074.1 GCA_030665705.1 Deltaproteobacteria bacterium
CGGATCCGATCGACGTCGAACCAGCTCGAGGGGGGGAGCGGGAGGGCACGGCGACGACCCGGGGTCCCGGGAGAGGGCACGAAAGAACCCCCGCGAGCGCTTGTCTCTGCGGGGTTTCCCTGTAAGACTGGCTCCAACTCACCTATTAAGGGAGGTGGCTCATGGCGGACAGAGTGCGCAAGGTCAACTACTGCTACGTGACCGTGGGTGCCCGCGCCGGACAGGGTGCAAAGGTCCTGTCGGAGATGAAAAAGGCGGGCGTGAACCTGCTCGCGTTCACAGGGTTTCCGACCAAGGGGGGGAAGGCGCAGATCGACCTAATCTGCGACAGTGTCACGGCCGTCGCGAGGGTCGCCCGAAAGAACGGCTGGCGCGTGAGCAAGACCAAGAAGGGCTTTCTCGTGCAGGGCACCGACCAAGTGGGTGCATGTCACCGACACCTTCAGAAGCTCGCGGATCGAAAGATCAACGTCACCGCGGCCGACGCGGTGGCAGCGGGGAAGGGTCGTTACGGGATGATCCTCTGGGTCAAGCCCAAAGACTACGGCCGGGCGGCGAGGGCGCTCGGCGCCCGATAGTCGTCGCGCTCCCGTCGAGCACCGCTCCGCGAGCACCGGTCCCGTTCAGGACTAGGGCGGGCCGGAGACCCGATCCGAGGAGCTCCGCATCTCCAACAGATCCCGGCCCAGATGGGCTGGCTCGAGGAGTCCATCCAGCGACGGAGCGGCGGTCCGAAACCGAACGACCCGTTCGCGTACGTCGACCAGGCAGTCCTCCACGAACTCGGAGCTGACGATCTCCCGGAACGCTCGCATCACGGCCGACTTGGTGCGGAACCTCAGCTCGTACGAAAGCATTTGATTCTTGCGACGATCCATCGCAGAGCTCCCTTCTCCGGCCGTTTCCCCACGTGCCTGCCGGATGGCGTCCCTCCGGATGTCAGGGGGATGTCAGGGAACCTCCTCACCAGGAGTCCACGATCGCTCGAACGAGTGAGCAGACTCGAGATCATTTGAGTCACGCCGTCGCCTCGCTGTCAAGTGAAAGAGAGAGCCCAATCGGTGGCTTACAGCCCGACTGGATCCTCCATCTCTCGCATGTGCAGTGAAGCCGAGAGAACCGCGGCGGGATTACGCTCCGCGGTCAGCTCCCGAGCGGATCTCCGTGGTCTGCTGGGGTTAGCCTACAGCTCCTCGCGGTAGGTCGTGTGGCGGGGCGGTCCGTCCAGGATGTTCTTGAGGCCCCAGTTCGTGACCTTTGCGAACCGGTCCGAGCGCATGAAGCTCTCGAAGGCGGTCTGGTCCTCCCACCGGGATACGATCAGGTACTCGCGGGGCTCCCCCACACAGCGGTAGAGGCGCGTCTCGGCATGTCCAGGCATGCCGCGTGTGGCTTCGAGCACGCGTTCGAAGGCAGCCTCGAAGATCTCCTCCTTGCCCTCGAGCACCCGGTAGTTCATTCCGATCGTGACCATGCCCCCTCCCCGAGACGGCTCAAGATAGCGGAAGGCCGCCCGGCACGCGGAGATCGTCGACCGGCCGAGCCGAGCGGGTACACTCGACCCGGAAGGACGGAACGGGCGCGGCGTGATTCCTCTCCGAGACACGATTCCCTCGAAGCGATTTCCCATCGTCAACTACGCGCTCATCGGTCTGTGCACGTGGGCCTTCCTGCTGGAGCTCGCGGCGGGACCCCAGCTCGAAGACCTCATCACGGTCTACGGGCTAGTCCCCGCGCGCTTCATGGCTCTGCAGGATCGCCTGGGGGTGTTCGCGCCCGACGTGTACTTACCGTTTCTTACCTCGATCTTCCTGCACGGTGGCTGGGCGCATTTCCTCGGCAACATGCTCTACCTCTGGATCTTCGGCGACAACGTCGAGGACCGGCTCGGGCACCTGGGCTACCTCGTCTTCTACCTCGCCGGGGGGATCTTCGCCGGGCTCGGGCACCTCATGATGAACCCCGGGTCGATCCTCCCCACGATCGGCGCCAGTGGAGCCATCGCCGCCGTGATGGGCGCATACGTTCTGCTCTACCCGTCTTCCCGGGTCATGACGCTGGTGGTCTTCTTCTTCTGGATCGAGATCGTTGCGGTCCCCGCGGTGGTCTACCTCCTGTTCTGGTTCGTGCTCCAACTCGCAAGCGGAACTCTGGCCCTGACGACTACGGGCCCGGCCCAGGGCGGCGTTGCCTGGTGGGCCCACGCGGGCGGCTTCATCTTCGGATTCCTAGTCGTGATCCTCCTGCGACTTCGCCGCCCCCCCTCGCGGAAGGCCCATTGATTCTGGTCAAGCGGCCAGAAGACCCGCAGATGATTCCAAAGACCGAACGCTCGCGGCTTCCGCTGTGCAGTGACGAGCGAGGTGACCGCGATCGAGCTAGGGTAACCTCCCCGACATAGCACGACGGGGTCGCCGGACCTCGTCCGTACAGCGCGCGAGGGGGGTGGAATGTTACGCCGACTGGCGGTCTCGTACTTCGGAGGCGCGGTGGGTGCTGTCGTGGCCTCTCTCTTCCTCTGGGTGACCGCGCAGGCCGGGCTGCTGGCGATGCTCGGTGTCGCGATCTCGCCAAAGCTCACATGGACGTGGCTCTCGACGCGGATCTTGTGGGGCGGGATCTGGGGCCTCGGGTATCCCCTCGTGGCCCGCATGAGATCCCGTCCGACGCGGGCAGGTCTGCTGCTTTCGCTCGCTCCGAGCATTGCCCAGCTCTTTCACTTTCTTCCTCGGGGTGGCCACGGTCTTCTCGGGGTCAACCTGGGACCTCTCACGCCGCTGGTCGTCCTCGCGGTTAACGCCGTCTGGGGCTGGTCCCTGGCCCGCGTGGTGATCGCAACGGGGGAGCGGGGCGGAACGCGGTAGTCGTGGCGAGGTTCGGTATCGTGGCGACGGGACACCCCGCCGTGAGCGCGGCGGGCGCCCGCGTGCTTCGCGCCGGGGGGAACGCCTTCGACGCCGCGGTAGCGGCAGGCTTCGCGAGCGCGGTAGCGGAGCCGGCGTTGACCAGCCTGGGAGGAGGCGGCTTTCTGCTCGCCCGCACGGCCGAGAGTGAGTCGGTGCTCTTCGACTTCTTCGTCGACACGCCCGGCCGCGGCTTAGACCTGGCGAGGCTCGAGCCTCACTTCCTGCCGGTTACGGTGCACTTTCCAGGGTCCGAACAGATCTTCAACGTGGGGCTAGGGTCCGTCGCGGTTCCCGGAACACTCAAGGGTCTTTTGCACGTGCACGGACGTCTAGGTCGGCTGAGCCTGGAAGCCGTCGTCGAACCGGCGGTGACGCTCGCCCGAGAGGGGGTCCCCCTCACCGGAAAGCAGGCCTACTTCCTCTCGCTGCTCGATCCGATCTTCTCACTGACCCCTCGCAGCCGCGCCACGTTTCCGTGCAACGACCGCCCCCCCGTCGAGGGGCAGGAGCTGCGGAATCCGGACCTCGCGCGGTTTCTCGAGCAGCTCCCCCGAGGCGGCGCAGCCTCGCTCTACGGCGGGCCACTCGCGGAGGCCGTCGACCGGGAGATGCGGGAGGGGGACGGCGTGCTCACCCGGCACGACCTCGCCGCCTACGAGGTGATCGAGCGTGATCCCCTCGAGCAACCCTATCGGGAGTTCCGGGTGCTCACCAACCCGCCTCCCTCCTTCGGAGGGTCGCTGTTGGCGCTCTCCCTCGAGCTGCTGACGGGCGTAGAGCTTCGCGAGCTCGGGTTTCAGTCCGGAGAGCATCTCACGTTGATTGCGGCGGTCCAGGCAGAGGTCGAGAAACTTCGCGAGGCTGGCGTGATGGAGCCACGCCAGCTGACGCCCGGAGGACGCGGGGGCGCACGCCAACGGATCCGTGTGGCCGGAGGTGGAACGACACACATCGCTGTCGCAGACGCCGAGGGCAACGTCGCGAGCATGACCAACTCGGACGGGGAGGGCTCCGGGTACGTGGTGCCGGATACCGGAATCATGCTGAACAACATGCTCGGAGAAGACGATCTTCACCCCGATGGCTTTCACGCAAGCGCACCGGGAGAGCGCGTAGCCTCGATGATGTCTCCCTGCATCGTCGCGGGCGAGGATGGTGTCGTACTCGCGCTCGGAAGCGGAGGGAGCAAGCGGATCCGCAGCGCCATCCTCCAGGTGCTGAGCCATGTCCTCGACTTCGGGGTGCCGCTCCAGGAGGCCGTCGACGCGCCACGGTTGCACTGGGACGGAGAGCGGCTACACGCCGAGCCCGGACTCGCGAGCGAGACGCTTCGGACGCTGCGGCGGCGCTGGCCCGTCCATACGTGGACCCAGCGCGACGTCTACTTCGGCGGAGTTCAGGCGGTGGCGCCGAGTCGGGACGGAGCGTCGGACCCGCGTCGGGGCGGCGGCGTCGAGCGAGTCGAGTGATGCCTGGCCCGGGAACCGCTCGAGCCTTGATCGAGATTGCCGACGAGCTGCGGGCGCTCGCCAAGACGGGCCTCCACTTCTCGGAGGGGCTCTACGAACGGGAACGTTACGAGAAGCTCCTCTCGCTCGCCGTGCGTCTTGCAGCGCTGGCTGCCGAGACTGACCCACGCGAGATCGAACGCGTCTTCTGCGAGTCGGATAGCGGCTACATCACCCCGAAGCTGGACGTCCGGATGGCCGTGTTCCGCGGAGACCGGGTGCTGCTCGTCCGCGAGCGCCAGGACGGTCGGTGGTCACTACCCGGAGGCTACATCGACGTGGGGAACAGCCCCGTGGAGGCCGCGGTGCGGGAGACCTGGGAGGAGGCGGGGGTGCACGTCCGGGCTTCTCGTCTCGTCGGCATCTTCGACCGACGGGTCCGGCCAGAGGCGCCCCCCCACCTCTTCCACATTCACAAGGTGGTCTTCGTCGGAGAACTCGTCGATCCGAAGGCCGAGCCCCGCGCCGGCGAAGAGGTGTTCGAGACCTCCTTCCACCCCGTCGAGGAGCCCCCGGAGCTATCCCTGGGGCGCACGCTACCGCTCCACCTGCGGGAGGCGCTGCGCGTTTCACGGGATCCGGGCGCCCTGCCCTACTTCGAGTGAGACCTCCTCGTCACACCTCGCGCCGACGGAGGAGCTCTCGCTCGTATGCCCGCATCATGTCGCGATAGTCAAGCATCCCGAGGATCCGTTGCTCCCCCGTCTCCCGGTCCTCGTGTACGACGGGGATCTGGGGACAACCCGAGGCGCGGAAGGCCTGGTGCGCCCGGTAGAGATCGTCGTCCCTGTGCAGAGCGACGGGCGGAGCCGCGATATCTCCGGCCACCACGAAGCTGTCGAGCTGGTGCTCGTCCATCACGGGGCGGATCTGTTCAGCGGTCACCAGACCGACGATCCGTCCAGCACTGCTCAAGACGGGAACGGTCGCCTCGCGACCTCCGAGTATCAGGTCGCGCACCGTCTCGAACCCCGACGCCGGGCTCACCGTGGGAACGTCCTCCGACGCCTCGAACACGTCGGCTACCTTCATCTCCTCGAGGACGTTGATCGTGAGATCGCCGACGTGGGCCGGGGAGTGGAACCGGTCGACGACCTGATTCTCGTAGATGGAGTACCGCCGTGTGAGTAGGATCGCGACCACCGACACGAGCATCAGCGGCGGCAGGAGCCCGTAGCCTCCCGTCATCTCGGTCACCATGAGCATCGCGCCGATGGGCGCGTTGGCCACCCCGGCGAAGAAGCTGGCCATGCCGACGAGGACGAACGCGCTCGGCGTTGGGAAGAACTCCGGCGCGAACGCGTGTCCCCCGTAGCCGATCACGCCTCCGAGCATCCCACCGATGAACAGCGTCGGGCCGAAGACGCCCCCGCTCCCTCCGGAGCCGATCGTCAAGCTGGTGGAGACGATCTTCGCGGCCGCGACCCAGGCCATCATGGAGACGATCATCTGGCCGTCGATTGCCTGCTGGATGAAGCCCCACCCGGAGCCGTACACCTGCGGGATCCAGAGCCCGAGCAATCCCACACCGAGTCCGCCCAGCATCGGCCGCAGGGCGCGTGATACCTTCAGGCGCCGGAAGATTCGGTCGCGCGTCCCGTAGAAGATCCGGACGTAGAGGATCCCGATCGGGACGTTGACGAGCGCCAGCAGCACGTAGCCGGGAAGCTCGATGGGGTTGACGACCCGGTACTCGGGAACGGCGAAGATCTGCGCACCCCCGAGTAGGACAAAGAACACCGCATAGGCGGTGACGGACGAGATGACACACGGGATCAGAGCGTCGGACTCGAAATCCTCCCGGTAGAGAACCTCGATGGCCGTGAGCGCGCTTCCCAGGGGGGCGCGGAAGATCGCACCCAAGCCTCCCGCCGCACCGGTGAGCAGGAGGATGCGCCGATCCCGCATGGAGAGGCCGAGCCAGGCTCCGAGCGACGAGCCCAGCCCCGCTCCGATCTGGGCAATGGGTCCCTCCTTCCCGGCGCTTCCCCCCGTGGCGAGGGTGCAGATCGTGGCCAGTCCCTTTACCAGGGGTACGCGCGGACGGATGTGTCCGCGTTCACGGTGGAAGGCGCGAAGCATCTCGTCGGTACCGTGCCCCTCGGCCTCCGGGGCGAAGCGATACACGAGCAGACCCGAGAGGAGCCCTCCCAGCACCGGAAGTAGGAAGTAGAGCCACCGACGGGGCTCCGGCGCACTCTCGCCGGGTAGCTCGAAAAGCGCATCACCGGGCGGGGTCGGCTGGGGCATTCCGGCGAGCACCCCGAAGGTCAGGTGGCTCGCCGCCTCGAGAGCCGCGAAGAACAGCGCCGCCACCAGACCCGAGAAGACGCCGACCACGATTCCGTACGCGATCCATCGCAGGGGGCTCTCGCGAAGCCTCTGTCCGAACAGCGACTTCACGAATGCTAGCGTTTGCAACGTCGTCTCTCCCGCCGGCGCGCGGGAGTGTAACAAGGCTTCGCGCCGTCGTCCGGAAGATCGATGACCACCGTCGCCACCCACGGCTCAAGGGCTGGTACGATAGACGGGCGCCCCCCTCCGGGCGCAGCTTTCAAGGGAGCACCCACATGACGCGCGCGACGGAGATCGACACCGGAACCGAGGATCTGCTTCTTCGAGTCGAGGAGCGGGTCGCCACGCTGACCATGAACCGGCCCGACCGACGAAACGCCCTGTCGGGACCGATGATGGAGGGCTTCCGGCGGGTTCTCCCGATCCTCGCACGGGATTCCGACGTCGGCTGCGTGGTCGTGACGGGCGCGGGGCGCGCGTTCTGCGCCGGGGGAGACGTGAAGTCGATGGACGATGAGAGGTCGGCTGCGGGAGGAGAGACCGCGGGGGGACCCGCCCCCAGCATTGAGCACCGCATCCAGGGTCTACTGGATAACGAGCTCGCGGTCTCCGCGAACCTGTACGAGATGCTCAAGCCCACGCTCGCCGTGCTGCCCGGGCCGGCAGCCGGAGCCGGGCTCTCCATTGCGCTCGCCTGCGACCTCCGGATCGCGGCGGAGAGCGCCATCATCACCACCGCCTTTGCGCGGGTCGGGTTTAGCGGGGACTTCGGCGGCTCGTGGTTCCTGACCAGGCTCGTAGGGACTGCCCGCGCACGCGAGCTCTACTTCTTGGCGGACCGTGTGGATGCGAAGGAGATGGAGCGCCTGGGGATCGTGAACCGGGTCGTTCCCGATGCCGCCCTCGAGCAGGAGACCCGGACACTCGCGCGGAGGCTCGCGAAGGGGCCACCCGTTGCCCACCGCTACATGAAGGAAAACCTCAACCGGGCACTGGTCGTGGACCTTCGGGCCTGCCTCGCAGACGAAGCAGCGGGGATGATCCGGACCGGGATGACGGAGGACAACCGAGAGGCGCTTCGGGCGTTCGTGGAGAAGCGAGACCCCGTCTTCCAGGGACGCTGACCGGCGCATTCGTCGTCGGGGGCTGGCCCACCGAGCGAGAGATGCGGCTTAGCGAAGCTGCTCCAGGGCGTCCTGGGCCGCGAGCTCGCGGAGCCCCACCGGGGCCTCGGGCCCCAGGTCGGGACGGTTGTAGTAATCGGCCACGCCTTCCCAAACCAGGCGGGTGTTGTGGGCAGGGTGGTGCAGGTGGAAGACCCTCGCGCGGTGCCACAGGCTCCGAGCTCCGACCCCGGCGAGCTGCATACGGT
>DAOUZG010000227.1 GCA_030665705.1 Deltaproteobacteria bacterium
CGCGGGGGGGGCGCTGGGTGTGTCACTCGACTCTGTCTCCGGCGAGTCCTCTTCCGAGTCCTTCTCCGGGATCTCGGGGAACTCGCGCTGGCGCTGTTCGCGGTCGCGGCGGTCCCCGACCGGGATGATGACTCGCTCGACCTTTCCGACACCGTCGGGCGCGAGCTCGGTGGAAATCACGAGAAGATTGCCTTCTCGGCATCGTAGGCCCCGCGGAAGAGCTCCAGCAGCTCGTCCATGGAGCTGGCCTCGAGCCCGAGGATCTCGGCTCCGTCGCAGTCGAACGGGTCCAGCTCGGGGGACGGCTTTCGTCGCCCGTAGCCCTCCCGGAGGCACATCCGGTCGGCCACCTCGATCAGGGAGGCCAACTTCCGGGCTCCCTCGCCGGTCTTCGTGGCTCGGGGGTTGTGATGGCAACCAATCGCCTCGACGAGCTCCTCCGGGAGCCGCCACTTCTCCAGGACGAGAGCTCCCACCTCGGTGTGGTCGAACCCGAATGCGTCCTGCTCGGCCTCCAGCGCCTCCTGTTCCCCGGCGTAGACCGAGCGCATCACCTCCTGGTACTCCTTCTCGGCCTGGAAGTGCAGGAGGAGCTTGCCGATGTCGTGCACGAGACCACCGACGAACGCCTCGTCGCGGGCCCGTCCGCCGGTCTGCCGAGCGACGGTCGTGGCGGCGATCGCCGCAGCCACCGAATGCTCCCAGAGCAGCCGTTCGGAGAGTCCGAACCGCGAAAAGACGTCCCGAAGCGACGCCGCGACCACGATCGACCGCAAGGTCGAGTAACCCAGGAGGACAATCGCCTGCTGCAGGGTCTCGATCTTGCGTGCGGCGGAGTAGAAGGAGGAGTTCGCGATCTTCAGCACGCGGACGGCCAGAGCCGCGTCCCGCGAGATCAGCTGGATCAGGGCGGAGACCTCGGTGTTCGGGTTCTCGCACTTTCGGATGATCTCGGCTGCGATCGGCGGCATCACCGGCAGCTCCTTGGCCTTGTTTACGAAATTCTGCGCGGTCTCCGACATGTTCCTTTCCCCCTAGCCGTGCAGTAGCTTTCGGAGAATTCCTGCAAGATCCAGAGACTCAAGATGATCCGGAACCGACTGCCCGGTCGTCACGCACGCGATCGGGCGCCCACCGCGCACCACGCAGTTGTAGAGTTCTCCATAAGTGCGGGTCTCGTCGAGCTTGGTCATCACCAGCCGAGACCACCGGAGTGCCGAGTACGCCTCCAAGATTTCCACCGAGTCACAAGGGCGGGTCGCGGCCGACACGACCAGGAGAATCTCGGGGTCGGCGGTTGCTTCAATCAGCGTTTGGAGGTCTCGTGCCGTTGCGGGGTCCCGATGAGAACGCCCGGGCGTGTCCACGAAGATGTGCTCCATAGCCTCGTGCTCGGCCAGGGTCCGGCGAAGGTCCTCGGGCCCGAGCGTCGCAACGACCGGAATTCCGAGACTCTCACCGTACCTCGCCATCTGCTCGACGGCAGCTACTCGGTGTACGTCGGTCGTGACGATCAAGACGCCGTCGGAGGCCGAGCGCGCGGCCCGGGCGGCGAGCTTCGCGATCGTCGTCGTCTTTCCTACACCGCTCGGTCCTACGAAGATTTGGATGCGCCCGGGCGGCGTGCCCCGTTCGGCACGAGCCAGGTCGGCCCGCATTTCGGCGGCGAGGTTGAGCTTCAGCCGGTCCAGGTTGCCCAGGGACCCCGAATCGACACGAGCCACCACCCTCTGGACGAGGGAACGGGTCAACGGCTCATCGATTCCTCGAACGAGCAGAAAGTGAAACAGCCGCTGCGCCGCGGACCCCTGCGGATCCGCCATGACCCTCCCGTCGCTGATGAGCGAGGCGAGCAGACTCCGGATCTGTGTGAGATCGGCGCGGAGGTCACTCGGGTCGAGCCCCACGCGTTGGTCGAGCGCGCTGACCGTCTCGCGAAGACCCCGTACCTCGTCGAGCACGGGATCGATGGCCTGCTTGACCGCCCAAATCTCGCGGAAGCGCCCAGTCCCTCGGCGCGCGGGGAGCTCCGACGCGAGCGAGCTTCGCACGGTCGGTGGCTCCTCCTGCCGCGGCTCCTCCACCGCAGCCGTGACTTCGAGCAGCGTTCGGCCGAGGAGCCCGAACAGCCCCCGGTCCTTACGGATGGACCGAGTAGACACGATCACCGCGTGCGGCCCGAACTCCTGGCGCACCTGGGCCAGCGCATGCTTCATATCGACCGCTTCGAACGTCTTGATCTGCATCGCTTCGCGTCGACTCCTACGAGCTCAGCGCGATCGTCCCAATCGATTCCACTTCCACGTCTGGTGTAAGCTCGTTTGCTGAAATCACCGCACACCGCGGTAAGAACCGCTCCAC
Source organism: Deltaproteobacteria bacterium (assembly GCA_030665705.1). Classification (GTDB taxonomy): domain Bacteria; phylum Myxococcota_A; class UBA9160; order SZUA-336; family SZUA-336; genus DAOUZG01. The sequence continues at coordinate 2,362 of DAOUZG010000227.1, forward strand.
CATCCGACGGAGGTGCGAGCGCACCCCGGGCGAACAGAGGATCGTAGGATCCGGGTAGAGGGTGCTCACGCGCTTGACCCCCTCGCGGATCGCCTCCACGACCTTGGCGATCGTGCTCGCGTCCAGCGTGACCACGCTTCCGTGGTCGGTTCGCTGGATCGACTCGGTGAGTGTCTGTTCGAGTTCACTCGAGAGCACAAGAACCCCTAGCTTGCCATCTGGCGCCAACGCCGCCGTGATATGAGCAGCAAGGCGCTCACGGACTAGCTCGGTCAAAAGCTCAGTGTCTTTAGTCTTAGGCGCATAATCAGCCAGAGCCTCTAGAATTGTCGGCAGATCTCGGATCGGGACCCCCTCGCGCAGGAGACCCTGAACGACCTTGTGAACGCCCCCCAGCGGAAGGGGGTCGGGCACGACTTCGCTGACCAGCTTGGGCTGGGTGGCGGAGACCGCGTCCAGCATCTCCTGTGTCTCCTGTCGCCCGAGGAGATCAGAGGCCCGTCTCCGGATGACCTCGGTGAGATGCGTGACGACGACCGAGGCGGGGTCGACGACCGTGTAGCCGAGCGTCTGAGCCTGTTCACGAGTGTCCGGTTTGACCCAATAGGCGGGCAACCCGAACGCCGGGTCCTTCGTTTCGGTACCCGTCAGCTGAGGGCCCCCACCGGGCGGAGAGATGGCGAGGAGCTGATCGGGGTAGACCGTCCCCTGCGCCACCCCGACCCCGCGAATCCGAATGCGGTAGTCCTCCGCCGGGAGCTGGAGGTTGTCGCGAATGTGCACCAGAGGCACGGGGAAGCCCAGCCGTTCGGCGAACTCCCGACGCAGTGTGCGGATCCGACCGACGAGCTCGCCCTTGCGCTTGGGATCGACCAGATCGATCAGGCCGTACCCGATCTCCAGCTCGAGCGGATCGGGCGGACGCAGCAGGTCGGTCGGACGCTCGGGGAGAACGGGTTTCTCCTCCTTGGTCTCCGTGTCTTCTGGCGATTCGCGTTCCTCGAGGGATGCGCGGTAGGCGGCCAGTGCCAGTCCCGCTGCGAGACAGCCGAAGGCCAGGTGGGGCAGTCCGGGCACTAGCGCGAGCAGACCGAGCACCCCGGCCGAGATGGCGAGCGGCTGCGGCCGGCTTGCGAGCTGGGAGTGGAGTTCCTCGGAGAGCGTTCCCCTGCTTCCGGCACGAGTGACAACGATACCCGCCGCCACCGAGATCAGCAGGGCCGGCACCGCGGAGACGAGCCCGTCCCCGATGGTCAGAAGGGTGTAGGTGGTGCCGGCCT
>DAOUZG010000204.1 GCA_030665705.1 Deltaproteobacteria bacterium
GGAACCAAGAACGAGGAGAAGGCGCCTGCTGCACCCGCTCCGGACGTCAACGAAGAGGGCGAGGCGATCTGGGAGGAAGAGGAGCATTCCGCCAGCGCTTCCAGCAAGGGCAAGGAAAAGGCCGCTAAGCCGGCTCGTCCCGCTACGGTGGGCCGGGTCCAGAGCGTTCACTTCGAGTCGTTCGGCGAGATGGATCGCGTCGTCGTCACTCTCGATCGATCGGTCGAGACGGTCGTGGCCGAGCCGGACACGGCCACGGTGGTCGTGGACCTCCCCGGGACGCGAATTGAGCCCGCCGCCGAGCGGCGCGTGAGTACCCGGGAGTTCGGGGGTCCGGTGCAGATGATGTCGGCGTTCCAGACCCCCGATATCGACTACGATCAGGTGCGGGTCGTGTTGAAGCGTTCCCGCCCGGTCTCTCCTCGGTTGACGTGGGACGGGTCGAGGCTTCTCATCGAGATGCCCCGTGACTACGCCCGTCAGCCCTCGGCGCCTGGGAGCGCCGGTGCGTCCCTTCCCGGAGGCGCGCAGCACTCCGCCGCCGCTCCGTTGAGTGAGTCGGGTGCGGAGACGCCCGCGGCACTGTCACCGGGTGGAGCGTCGCAGCTGATCAGCACCACAGAGAGCCTCTTCGACGGCCCGTTTGAGCCGGCGTCGATCGACGTCCTGGAGGAGGGTGGCCTGACCGAGGAGAAGGTGTACCAGGGTCGGCGGATCTCGCTCGACTTCAAGGACGCCGACATCGGGAACATTCTGCGCTTGATCGCCGATGTGTCCGACCTGAACATCATCGCCGGCGAAGAGGTGAGTGGGACGGTCACGATCCGGCTCGTGGATGTTCCTTGGGACCAGTCGCTCGACGTAATCCTCCTTACCAAGGGGTTGGGTTTCGTTCGGGTCGGCAAGGTTCTCCGAATCGCTCCGCTCGATGTTCTTCAGCGCGAGGAGGAAGCGCGACTTCAGGAGCGCCGAGCCAAGGAGAGGCTGGAGGATCTCGTCGTCAAGCTGCAGCCCGTGAGCTACGCCAGCGTCAAGGAGATTGAGAGGCTGGTTCAGAAGCTCCTCTCCGAGCGTGGCACGGTGAATGTCGATGAGCGGACCAACACTCTCATCATCAAGGACATCCCGTCGGTCATCGACGAGGCGACCGCTCTGATCAAAGCCGTCGATACGCAGACGCCGCAGGTCCTGATCGAGGCAAAGATCGTCGAGGCCAACCTGAACTTCTCGCGCTCACTCGGAGCGGTCTTCGGGTTCGGCTACAACCCCCAGGGAACGACGGGCTCGCCCTGGCGGGGTGGCGCTCCCGACTTCCGGCTCGGAGACGGGTCTCTCACCCAGGTTCCGGGCTTCGGGACGAACAGCCAGCGGACGAACTTCATCGTCTCGAACCCGATCGCGGCGACGACCGGGGCGCTCACGATGGGGCTCCTGGGCCTGAACGACCACCTGCAGTTGGATCTGACGCTGCAGGCCGCCGAGACCAATAACAAGGGGAAGGTCATCTCGGCTCCGCGAGTCGTGACGCTGAACAACCGAGAGGCGAAGATCGCGCAGGGGACGGCCATCCGGTTCGATTCGTCGGATGGTGACAGCGTGAACACGACGTTCATCGATGCGGTCCTGGAGCTCACGGTCACGCCCCACATCACGGCCGACCGCTCCATCATCATGAAGATCAAGGTCTCGAAGAACTCACCAGCGATCTCCGAAGCCTCGGGCGACGTGGTCGGGATCAACAAGAACGAGACCGAGACGGAAACACTCGTCTTCGACGGGCAGACGGTCGTGCTGGGCGGGATCTACACGGTGGACAAGAGCAGTCAGCGTTCCAAGGTCCCGTTCATCGCGGACATTCCGCTGCTCGGGACGATCTTCCGGAACTCGATCCGGTCGGACGTCCGGAACGAGCTCCTGATCTTCGTGACGCCGCGAATCGTGCAGGGAATGAAGCCGGCCTCCTGAGCCGGACGTTTGCTACCCTCCCCGCGGATGGGGAGGGTAGAACGCAGGATTCTCCTCGTGGGGACGATGGCCTCGAGGACCTGAAGCACGGGGAGGCGGCATGACGACCGTTCAGGTTCTTCTCGGGGATCGCAGCTACCCGATCCGGATCCGCCCGAACTCGCTCCCGGATCTCGGGGAGGCGATCGCTCAGGAGCTCGGGGCGACCCGGGCCGTCGTGCTCACCACGCCGCGCGTCGCCGCAGCCCACCACAAGCCGGTTGAGCACGGGCTACGGGCTGCGGACGTTCGTACGGACAGGATCCAGGTCCCTGACGGCGAGCGGGCCAAGACGCTTCGGACCGCGTCTCGCGTGTACGACGCCCTTCTCGAGTTTGGAGCCGACCGTCAAACCGTCCTGGTGGGACTCGGAGGGGGTGCGCTCGGCGATCTCGCCGGGTTCGTCGCCTCGACGTATCTCCGGGGTGTTCCTCTGGTGCAAGTCCCGACCACGCTGCTTGCGCAAGTTGACGCGAGCGTGGGAGGAAAGACCGCGGTGAATCACCCTCGCGGGAAGAACCTGATCGGCACCTTCTATCAGTCCCGGATGGTGTGGATCGACCCTGAGGTGCTCAAGACCCTCCCACCCAGGGACCGACGGTCGGGCATGGCCGAGATCGTGAAGGTCGCGGCGATCTGGGACGCCGAGTTCTTTGCCTGGCTGGAGGAGCAGATCGAAGAGGTCATGCGGCTCGAGCCCGATGCCCTCACCGAGGCGGTTGCCCGCGCGTGCAGCATCAAGGCCGAGATCGTCGGTCTCGACGAGAGGGAGGCCGGCCTCCGCGCTCTGTTGAACTTCGGACACACCTTGGGGCACGCCATCGAAAACGCCGCGAGCTATCGCCGGTACCGGCACGGTGAGGCAGTGACGATGGGGATGGTCTTTGCCGCTCGCCTCTCCGAAAAGCGGGGGATCTGTCCTTCTGGGAGCGCCGCCCGGCTCGAGGGGTTGCTCAAGCGCGCGGGTCTGCCCGCACAGCCCCCCGACTGGAACCAGGATCGGGATGCTTACCTGCGTGCCATCTCGGTCGATAAGAAGATGCGGGCCGAAAAGGTGGGGGTCGTCGTGCTCCGAGACATCGGGAGTGCGGAGGTATTGCAACTGACCCCCGAGGAGATCCTGGAGGGAGCACCGTGAGCGACAGGGCGCGTGTGGACGTCCGAATTCGCCTCGTAGAGGGGCACTGGGCCCTGGGTGAATACGAGGAGGCACAGCGGGCCATCGAGAGGGCGATCGATGAGGATCCGAGCCATCCCGGCCTTCCCCGGCTTCTCAACCATCTACAGGTCTCGATCGACGCTGGGCAGGCCCCGGAGGACCTCCGGGAGGTTCTGGGCGACCTCGCGAACCGCCTGCCCGGAGCTCAGCCCCCTCAGCCCCGAGTGCCGAAGCCTGTTTGGGAAGAGGACGAACCGGACGGCTCGTTGCCGTTGGCCACCTCCACAGTAGCGGAGCTTTTCGCCGAGCAGGGACTCGGCGAGAAGGCGGTGCGGGTGGCGGAGGACGTGCTTCGGCGCAATCCGGACGACGAGCGAGCTCGAAGGCTCCTCGCCCGCCTCGCGCCACGGACCCACGCCCCCGATCCCGTCATCGCGGTACTCGAGCGCTGGCTCTCCAGGGTCTGGCGCCGTCGAGCCGAGGGAGGATTACATCCATGACGTTCCGAGAGGCCCTCGAGGTAGTGGTGAACGGAACCCCCGGCGCCCGAGCCGCGGTTCTGATGGGCGCCGACGGCATTCCCGTGGAGGAGTTCTGCAGCGAAGAGGGCGGAATGGACCTCCCGAGCATCGCGGTGGAGTTTCAACGGGTGCTGGCAGAGGCCCGTAAGGTCGCGGATATGGTGGACGCCGAGGCCTCAGGCGCGCTCGAGGAGCTCGTACTTCAGACGAGCCGGGGGCAGCTGCTCTTTCGAGCCCTCGATGAGGACTACTTCCTCGTTGTGGCCCTGGATCGGAACGGCTTCCTGGGGAAGGCCCGCTATCTGGTCACCAGCCTCTTGCGCGACATCCGCCAGGAGTTGTAACTAAAGGCTCAGTGCGGATTCTC
>DAOUZG010000197.1 GCA_030665705.1 Deltaproteobacteria bacterium
ATGTGGACCTCGTCCCCCTCCCGCGAGACCGCAAGCCGCTCGAGCTTGCGGACGGTGCTCTGGGAGGGCGGCGCTCCAGCCGGCGCCCCCCGAAAGGCCGCGAAGTCGTGCTCGCCGACGAGGAACCCGGCGGCCCGCTGCATCTGCTCCAGGTCGAGGGGGCGCCGAATGTGCCAGGTCCAGTCGCGCCGGAGGGGGCTTGGCGCGGCGCGATTCAGAATCCGGTAGAGGTAGCGCTTGCGGACTGCGTCGTGACGGGCATCAAACTCGGAGGGGGCGGCGCCAACCTCAAGAACCCCGAGATCGTCCGGCAAAACGGCAGTCAGGGCGCGCTCGAGGTCCTGAATGGAAAGGCCTGTGTTCGAATCGAAATGACAGACCTGCCCGAGTGCATGGACCCCGGCATCGGTGCGGCCGGCGCCGTAGATCCTCGCCGCCCGGCCGGTCACCTGCTCGATGGCCGCCTCCAGCTCTCCCTGGACGGTCCGCCGGCCTGGTGCCTGGAGCTGCCAGCCCTCGAAGCCGCCCCCGTCGTACTCGACGGTCAGCCGAAACCGCCGGCTGCCTCGGTCGTTCGGCTGGTCCCCCACTTGCCCCTCCGGCTCTTCGCCTACCCGCCGAGGAGCTTCGTTGCGACCTCGACGGCGTTGAGGGCCGCGCCCACCCGCAGGTCGTCCATGGCCAGGACGAACGAGAGGCCGGGGCGATCCCCTTCCCGTGCCTGGATGCGCCCGATCGCCACCGGGTCCTGGCCGACCCGTGTCCGGGGCGTGGGAAGCTCCGCCTCGCCCAGAACCTCGAGCCCCGGGGCCTTGGCCCAGAGCTCGCGAGCGCGCGCCGCGGAGACGTGCCGCTCCAGCTCGACGTGCACGCAGCCGAGGCTGCCGCCGAAGACCGGCACCCGGACCCGTGTGACCTCGACGGGGAGATCCCGTGTCCCGAGGAGCCGGCGAAGCACGTGCCCGAGGCGCCGCTCCTCGGCGGTGTCGCCGTCGGGCAGCAGCTCGCCGACGAGCGGCAGGCAGTCAAACGCCAGAGGCTGCGGGAACGTCTCGGGCTCTCCGGCCTCGCCGGTCATCGCGCTCAAGAGGTGGAGGGTCTGATCCGAGAGCTCCCCCGCACCTCGGCGTCCCGCCCCCGCGGCCGCCTCGAGCGTGACGACGGTCAGCCGCTGAAGCTCGACCTCTGCCCGGAGCGGGCGCAGCGCCAGTGCGAGGCCGGCGACGATGCCCCGGGGCACGGCCACGAGGGGGCCGAGGGAGGTTCCGGGTCGGTCACCGGGAAGGTGAAGAGGCACGTCCGGATCGAGCTCCAGCACTCCGGAGAGGTCGACCACGCACGTCGCCGCCTGGACGAGCTCAGAGCGAAGCTCCTCGAGGATCCCGGGGGACGCACAGAAAACGAGATCCGCCTCCGCCACGCGGCGGGCGTCCACGCGCTCCACGCCGATCGCCTCTCCGCGAAAGTCGACCGCTCGCCCCTCCGACTCCCCGGAGGCGAACGCGCGCAGCTCGAGGACGGGGAACCGCCGCTCCTCCAGGAGGCGGAGAAGCTCCTCCCCCACCGCTCCCGTCGCACCGAGCAGGGAGACGCGCCAGCCGCGGCTCGCGCTCACGCGAGGGCTTCCCGAACGCGCTTGCCCATCTCGCGCGTTCCGACCGGCCGCTCGCCGGAGCGCCCGCGCGCGAGATCCGGGGTCCGGAAGCCCTCCTCGAGGACGGCCTCGACGGCGCGCTCGACACGGTCGGCAACCTCGGGCCGGTCCAGACCGTACCGACACAGCATCGCGACACAGAGAATCGCGGCGAGCGGGTTGGCCCGGTCCTGGCCGGCGATGTCGGGCGCACTCCCGTGCACCGGCTCGAAGAGCCCCCGTTGCTCGTCTCCCAGGCTGGCCGAGGGGAGCATGCCGAGCGAGCCGGTGATCATGGCCGCTTCGTCGGAGAGGATGTCCCCGAACAGGTTCGGGCAGAGCACGACGTCGAAGCGTGGCGCGTCGCGAAGCAGCACCATCGCGGCGCTGTCCACGAGCTGGTGCTCGAGCTCCACGTCGAGGTACTCGCGCGAGACCTTGGTGACCACCTCGTTCCAGAACGCGCAGACCTCGAGGACGTTGGCCTTGTGGATATTCGTGAGGAGCCGACGGCGCCCTCGCGCGGTCTCGAACGCGACCCGCGCGATTCTCACGATCTCCGGCTCCGAGTAGACCATCGTATTGAGGGCCCGCGGAACTCCGTCCCGCATCTCGCGTCCCCTCGGCTCTCCGTAGTAGATCCCGCCGGTGAGCTCACGCACCACCAGCATGTCCACCCCTTCCACGTTCTCGCGTCGCAGCGGGCTGGCGTCGGCCAGCGCTCGGACCACGCGCGCAGGGCGCAGGTTCGCGTAGAGCTCGAGCTCTTTGCGCATCCGAAGGAGCCCCTTCTCGGGGCTGATCGACGGGTCGAGATGACTCCAGCGGGGTCCGCCGACGGCGCCGAGCAGCACCAGGCCGCACTCGAGCGCTCGAGCGAGCGTCTCCTCCGAGAGGGGCGCGCCCTCCGCATCGATGGCGGCGCCCCCGATTCGAGCCTCCTCGAAACGAACGTCCGGGGCCACCGCCTGCAGGACGGCCCGACCCTCTTCGAGCACCTCGGGCCCGATCCCATCCCCCGGCAGCAGCAGTACCCTCGGGGCGCCCGTCATGCCGATCGGCTCAGATGCCCCGGGCCGTCGGACCGCTTCCGCGCTCCTTGAGCTTCGCCAGCTTGTTGATCGCGTGGACGTAGGCCTTGGCGCTCGCCACGACGATGTCGGTGTCGGCGCCCTGCCCGAGAACACGCAGCCCCTCCTCCTCGAGGGTCACGGCGACCTCCCCCTGCGCGTCCATGCCGCTCGTGATGGCGTTGACGTGGTAGCGGACGAGCCGGGCCTTGTTGCTCGTGAGCTCCGTGATTGCACGGAACGCCGCATCGACCGGGCCGTCCCCCATCTGCGCGGCCTTTCGCTCCTCGCCATCGATCAGCATCTCCACCGTGGCGGTCGGAGTCGCAAAGGTCCCACAGATGACGGAGAGGTTCTTCATCTCGTAGCGTGCGTCGGCGTGAAGAAGCTGGTCGGTCACCAGCGCCTCGATGTCCTCGTTGTAAATGGTCTTCTTGCGGTCCGCGAGATCCTTGAACCGACGGAAGGCATCCTGGAAGTCGATCTTCTCCGGATCGAAGCCCAGCTCCTTGATCCGCTCGGCAAACGCGTGGCGCCCCGAGTGCTTGCCCATCACCAGCTCGGTCGCACGTCGTCCGACCGATTCGGGCGTCATGATCTCGTAGGTCAGCCGGTTGCTGAGCACGCCGTGCTGGTGGATTCCCGCTTCGTGGGCAAAGGCGTTGTCGCCCACCACCGCCTTGTTCGGGGGGACCGAGATCCCGATGATCGACGAGAGCGCCCGGCTCGTCGGAAGGATCTCCTCGGTCTTGACCCCGGTGTAGCAGTGGTCGAAGAACTCGGAGCGGGTCTTGAGCGCCATCACGATCTCTTCCATGGCCGTGTTCCCGGCCCGCTCGCCGATCCCGTTGACCGTGCACTCGACCTGCCGCGCGCCGGCCCGGATGGCGGCGAGCGAGTTGGCCACCGAGAGGCCCAGGTCGTCGTGGCAGTGGACCGAGAAGCGGACCGAATCGGCGCCGGCCACGTTCTCGCGGAGGTGGGCGATGAGCTCCGCGTACTCCTGCGGGGTCGTGTAGCCGACCGTGTCGGGGACGTTCAGCGTCGAGGCGCCCGCCTCGATCGCGCGGTTGTAGACGCGAACGAGAAAGTCCCAGTCGGAGCGCGTGGCGTCCTCGGCCGAGAACTCCACGTCCTCGCAGTAGCCCCGCGCCCGCTCGACCGCTCGACCGACCTCTTCGAGGACGCGCTCCGGACCCATCCGGAGCTTGTCCCGCATATGAATCTCCGAGGTGGCGATGAAGACGTGGATCCGGGGGCTCTCCGCCCCCTCCAGCGCCTCCCCCGCACGGTCCACGTCGGGGTTTGGGGTCCGGGCGAGCCCGCACACGATCACATCGCGCACCTCGCGGGCAATCGTCTGCACCGACTCGAAGTCCCCCTGGGAGGCGATCGGGAAGCCGGCCTCGAGCACGTCTACGCCGAGCTTC
>DAOUZG010000283.1 GCA_030665705.1 Deltaproteobacteria bacterium
CACGTCGAGAAGTTCGCCCTCGAGCTTGGAGACTCGCTGCTCGCGGAGAACCGGGCGTTCGCGGAGGCTGTTCGCGACCGAAAACCCCCGGAGGTCAGCGGGGAGGACGCGTACCGGGCCCTCGACGTAGCGCTGCGGATCCAGGAGAGCCTCCCCTCCCTCGAGGAGCTTCTCGGTTGAAGATCTTCGTCTCCACGGCGGACGCCTCCGGCGACCTGCACGCGGCGGCCCTGGTCGAGGCGCTGCGCGGGAGAGAGCCCGAGCTCGAGGTGTTCGGTCTCGGGGGCCTGGCACTCGAGAAGGCGGGTCTCGAGCCGGTGGCTCGTCAGTCCGAGCTCGCGGTTGCCGGTCTCGTCGAGGTCGTCTCGAGCCTCCCCCGGATGCTGGGGGCCTACCGGAATCTGCGCGCCACCATTCGTACCCGGCAACCCGATCTCGTCTGTCTGCTCGACAGCCCCGATCTGAACCTGCCCCTTGCGGCCGTGGCTCGACGCAGCCGGGTTCCGGTCCTCTACTACATCGTTCCGCAGGTCTGGGCCTGGCGGCCCGGACGGTTGCGGACCCTCGCCCGGCGGGTCGATCACGCGGCCGTGATCTTCCCTTTCGAGGAGGAGCTCCTTCGTAACGCTGGCGTTCCCGTCAGCTACGTCGGACACCCGCTTGTCGAAAGGCTCGGCGAGTTCCGCACCACGTTCCGATCCCGCGAGTTCGCGAACAGTGTGGGCCTGGATCCGGAGCATCCGGTGCTCGGGCTCTTTCCCGGGAGCCGCCGAAACGAGTTCGAGCTGAACCTGCCCATCATGCTCGAGGCGGCGCAGATCGCGTGCGAGGCCCTGCCCGAGCTGCAGCCCATGCTTGTCCTGGCCCCGACCCTCGAGGGGATCAGCCTCGACCTCGGGCCCGATGTCCGGGTTGCGTCGGGAAGGCCGCACGAGGCGATGGCGGCCTCGACATGCCTCCTGAGCGCCGCGGGGACCGCCACGATCGAGGCAACGATCCTCGGTGTCCCGCTCGTCGTGGTCCACCGGGTTCACCCGTTGTCCTTCGCATTCGGACGCCGGGTCATTCGAGTCCCCTCGGCCTGCATGGCGAACCTGGTGGCAGGCACGGGGGTCGTGGCAGAGCGGATCCAGGAGCAGGCCCGGCCGACCAACATAGCCGGGCTCGCTCTCCACCTGCTCCGAGACGTCGAGGCGCGGGAGCAGATGAGAGAGCGACTCGCCGCGACCGCGGCCCGGCTGGGGGGGCCGGGCGCGAGCGAGCGGACGGCGGAGATCGCACTCAAGCTCGTGCGCGGAGGGTAGGGGACCTCGTGGTGGCTCTCTACAACCTCCTGCTTATGCTCGCCGCGGGTCTGGCGACCCCGGTCGTGTTGCCGTGGCTCGCCGTCTCCCCTCGCGCCCGCCAGGGGCTCCGAGAGCGACTCCGGCCGCTGCCAGTCGGCCTGCGGGCGGACGTCTGGCTTCACGCCGCGAGCGTCGGGGAGACCGAGGCGGCGGTGCCGCTCCTCGGAGAGCTCGCCAAGCGCGGCCTCTCCGCGGTGGTGACCGCGCAGACGGTCACGGGCCGCGAGAACCTGAGGCGCCGTCTTCCGGGTGTCGTCGCGAGGCTCGCTCCGTTGGACGTGATGCCACTCGTCCGTCCCTCGTTCGCACGGGTGCGTCCGCGCCTTCTGATCCTCGTCGAGACCGAGCTCTGGCCCAACCTGATCTGGGCGGCTCGGGACGCGGGTGTTTCGGTGGCCCTCGTGAGCGCGCGGATCTCCGACCGTAGCCTCCCCCGCTACCGTCGCGCTGCGCCGCTCGTGCGGCGGATTCTCGCGGCGCTCGATGCAATCGGCGCGCGTAGCGAGGAGGATGCCGCCCGCTTCGTTGCGCTCGGAGCACCGCCTGAGCGGGTTCGGATCGTCGGGGACCTCAAGCTCGATCGGCCACCGCCTCCCGAGCCTGGCGATCTCCTGTGCGAAGCGTTGGGCGCGGGGCCCCTCTTCGTTGCGGGCAGCACACACGCCGGTGAGGAGGAGGGGGTGCTCGCTGCCTGGCAGCGACTTCGCGCGGGCCCCGCTCCCGGACTGAGGCTGGTCCTCGCTCCCCGACACATCGAGCGGGCCGCCGCCGTCCTCCGTTTTGTTCGGGACCACGGTCTCCGCGCTGCGCTTCGCACACAGGGCGCGGCACAAGACGATGTCGTCATCCTCGACACGGTGGGTGAGCTGGCCTCCGTCTACCACCGCGCGGACCTCGTCTTCTGCGGCGGAAGCCTGGTTCCCATCGGCGGACACAACCTCCTCGAGCCGGTGCAAGCGGGTCGAGTGGTCGTGTGCGGTCCCCACCTCGAGAACCAACGCAACCAGCTCGATCTCCTGAAGCCCCTCGGCGTGGTCCATCAGGTGCAGGGAGTTCAGGAGCTCTACGGGGTCCTGGAACGCATCTGGGTGGATCCCGACCGCCACCGACGGGCGCGGGAGGCCAGGCCGGCCCTCGCCCGGCACACGGGCGCGGCCGAGCGCGCGCTGGGGCTCGTCCTCGCGCAGCTCGGGAAGGAAGCGACCGGTGACTGAGTTCCTGTGGCGCCGCGGGGAGCACTGGAGCCACCGGATCCTGCTCTCCCCCCTCCGGGTTCCCGAAGCGATCTACCGGGCAGGGGCGTTCCTACACCGGTTGGCGTACGAGACCAGGATTCGTCGCCGGGTCGACGTCCCCCTGCGCGTCATCTCGGTCGGGAACCTCGCGGTCGGAGGCTCCGGGAAGACCCCGGTCGCGGCGTGGCTCGCCCGGCAGATCCGGTCGCGGGGCTGGAAGGTGGCGGT
>DAOUZG010000199.1 GCA_030665705.1 Deltaproteobacteria bacterium
CGGACCGTCGCGGGGCAAAACCGGCATCCAGCCCTTCTCGCGGGCTTCTCGGTCGTACGCAACCAGGGGCCGCGGGTGAAGCCCTTCCTGTTCCTGCGTGAGATCGTCGGCGACACCCTGATAGTTCAGGTTGATACTCGCAGCGTTGGTTACGCAGAGGTTGCGCTTCTCGATGTGAGCGGAGAGCTCCCACTCGAATTCACGAGCGCTCTTGCGTCCCCGAGCTCGGTCCAGAGCGAGCTTGAAGAGGACGCTCGGGTCTACCATCCCGAGGATCGCGAAGCGGCCCCGCAGACCCGTCCGGTCCGCACCCCCCATGAGGGCGTTGAACCCCTCCAGCCCGATCCAGCCGGTGGAGTGGTACCCCCCTCCCTTGCGACCCACGGCTCCCTTGAGCGAGAGACAGAGGATCTTGGCGCGGTTCATGTGGTCCGAGTGGAAGAAGCGGTTCGCACCCCAGCTCGAGAGGACCATCGGACGCTTCGCCCGCGCGAAGCCCTCGGCAAAACGCGCGATCTGATCGACCGAGAGGCCAGTCACCTCCGCGGCAGCCTCGAAGCTCCAGGGCTCGAGCTGCTCCTTGAGGAGCGAGCCGACGGGCACGACGACGATCTCGGAGCCGTTGTGTAGCGTGAGCTCGAAGCGACCCTCGAGGGGAGGCTCGAGCCCGCCGAGCTCGAGCTTCGGGTGCGCCTCGTTCCCTTCGCAACCGGGCGCTGGAGCCGGCTCGTTCGCGACCGGGTCCCATAGATAGAGCACGTTGTCTCGACCGCCTTCACGCAGGTCGGACTCTCGCAGGAACCGCCCCGTGTCGAGGCGGACCAGAATCGGCAGATCGGTCTGCTCGCGTACGTACGGGAGGTCGATCCGGCCGCTCTCCCAGATATGGCGCGCCGTCGTGAGGGCAAGGGCCGCATCGGTGCCGGTTCGGAGGGGTAGCCACTGGTCGGCGTGGATGGCGGTGGCGCTGTAGTGCGGATCGACGACGACCAGCTCCGAGCCTCTGTACCGGGCCTCGAGCAGGAAGTGGGCATCAGGCATCTGGGTCACCGCGGGGTTCATCATCCATGAGACGAGGAAGTCCGAGAGGAACCACTCGTCCGAGCTACCTCCCACGTGGGGGAACCCGAACGTGAGGGTGGCACCGATGTTCAGGTCGCCGATCTCGGCCCAGTCGTCGGAGAGGGCGGCTCCCATCATGCCGAAGAAGCGGGCACGTCCGGCCGTCGTGGGACCTTCATCGAAGTGCGGCCCCAAGTCGTGCACGATCGTGTCGGTCCCGTGCGTCTCGGCAATTTCGACGAGCTTTGCGGCGATCTCCTGGATCGCCTGATCCCAGCTGATCTGCTCCCAACCGCCGGCGCCTCGCTCACCGACGCGTTTGAGCGGTACGGTGAGGCGACTCGGCCCGTACATCACTTCGGTGTAGCAGGCGCCCTTCTGGCAGCCCCTCGGGTTGAAGTCGGGCACCTCGGGCTCGGACGCCTCGTAGTTCCCGGTCTGTTCCTCGCGGACGAGGATGCCGTCCTTGACGTAGAGGTCCCAGTTGCAGGCACTGCGGCAGTTGAGCCAACCGTGGCTTCCCCTTGCCACACGGTCCCACGCCCAGCGCTCCCGGTAGAGCTCGTCCCAGCTGCCGAGCCGGGGGCGCTCGCCGTTGCCCGCTCGGCCCGGAGCCTCAGACCCGAGCGCTTGCCTCTGGAAGTGGAAGAGCGGAATCCCGCTCGCCAGACCCGCCGCGGCGACGCCGGAGAGCTTGAGGAAATCGCGTCGATCCAGGGATAGGCGACGTCTGCCCGGATGCACCATGTCGTCTCCTCGCGCCCGAGGGCCCGGCAAGGGGCTCCGGGGTCACCCGATTCTAGGCTCTTTTATTTGTCAATGACAAGTATTTTTTTCTCTTGATATGACGACAAGTTATGAGCTATTATTCGATTCACTTCCGCTCCTAGCTTGTCGTCAGCAAGCGCCGAGACCGGCCGGTCCCGGCGAGGCCGGAAGGAGGACACCCTGAGATCCGCATCGGCCCAGTCAGTCCGACTCACACAGGCGGACCGAACCGCGCTCTCGGAGCGGCGGATGCTCGAGGCCACGGTCAAGCTCATGTCGGAGCTCGGCTACGAAAAGACCACGCTCGCGGCCATCGGCGAGGCCGCCGGTTACAGCCGGGGCCTCGCCACGCATCACTTCGGCTCCAAGGCCGAACTGTTCGCGCGGATGATCCCCTGGATCTCGGACCGGGGCCGTCGCGAGCTCGAATCCGCGCTGCACGGACGCAACGGGCTCGACGCGCTCCTGGCCTTCGTGGACGGACACCGGCAGTTCGCCGAGGGCGCCCCGGACATGACGCGCGCGCTCTACGTGCTCTGGTGCCAGTCCCTGATCTCCGACTCGCCGATGCGCGACGCAGCAATCGAGGATCTGCTCGGCCACCGACATCGGGTCCGACGGATCATCGAGGAGGGCATCGCTGCAGGAACGGTGCGCCGCGATGCCGATGCAAACGCGGAAGCGATCCAGTTCTGCGGGGCACTGTTCGGCCTTACGCTCCAGTGGCTGATCGATCCTGCCGGCTCCCGGATCGACGACATGCACCGCTGCCTCAAGGAGAGACTCGCGGCTACGCTGCGCCCTTAGCCCGCAATTCTCACCAGGTGGGCTACTGCGGTCGCCAACCCGGTGAGAAATGCGAGCTAGGAGCCGGAGCCGCCCCCAGGCCGAATCGCGGGGAGAGCGAGGCCGCGCGTAGTGTAAAGTGGCGAGTGGTCCGGCTCTCGGGTGGGCTCGGGCCGCGTGGATCGTAGACGGAAACGGGCCCTAGCCACAGGCTTCGCGCTACAGGCTTCGGCGCTACAGGTTTCGGGATAGGGAGGAACACGAGATGGCCGAGATCACCGGTGGAGAGCTCCTGGCACGCTGTCTCAGGAGCGAAGGCGTGCGCTTCGTATTCGGGCTTCCGTGCCCGGAGGTCGATCCGCTGCTTGCGGCGCTGGAGGCAAACGAAATCCGCTTCGTCCCGCTCCGTCACGAGGCAGCGGGTGCTCACATGGCAGAGGGGCTCTACAAGACGACCGGACAGGCGGCGGTCGTGCTCGGAAACCCCGGCCCCGGCTCTGCGAACCTGCTCCCCGGCGTGATCACGGCCCGGCACGAGGGCGTCCCCCTCCTTGCAATCACGGCGCAGCACCGACTCGGCACCGTCTATCCCTCTCCGCCCTCCACGTTCCAGGGACAGGATCAGCTCGACGCCTTCGCTCCGGCCGTCAAGTGGGGCGGCCCGATCCTCTCGTGGGACCGGATCGCGGAGGTCGCGCGCATGGCCTTCCGCGAGATGTGGTCCGGGCGTCCCGGACCCGTCCAGCTCGAGATCCCGCGGCCGGTGATGTACGCAACGGGCGACGAGGCGAGCGCCCGCGTCCTCCCGCCCGAGGCCTATCGCGCCGCGGCGCCGCAGGCCTCCGAGTCCCAGCTCGAACAGGTCGCGGATCTTCTTTCCGCTGCTGAGCGTCCGGCGGTAATCGCGGGCTCCGGCGTCGATCGCGCCGATGCCAACGCGGTGCTTTTCCAGCTCGTCGATCTCCTCGGCTGCCCCGTGATTCCCACGATGGCAGGTCGCGCGGTGGTCTCGCGCGACCACCCTCACTACGTCCACGGCTACAGCACGGGCGGCGATCTCGTAAAGCGCGAGGCGGATGTCGTCCTCGTCGTTGGCTCTCGACTCGGTAACCTCGACCTCCCTTACGACAAGTACTGGGGCGATCCGAGCACCCAGAAGATCGTCCAGATCGACGTGGATCCCCGCCACCTGGGCGTCACGCGGCCCCTCGCCCTCGGCGTTGTCGCCGAGGCCCGCAGCGCGCTCGAAGGCCTGGTGCGCGTGCTCGAGAAGCGCGGAGTGCGGCGGCAGGAAGTGCCGGACCTGGCACGCTACCGCGAGGCCGACCGTGCCTGGTGGAGCGAGATGTCCAAGGCGGTGGAGGGATGGTCGGGGTCCGGTCTCCACCCCGCGCAGGCGATGGCGGCCGTGGGGCGCGTCTTCGGGGAGGAGGCGATCTTCGCCACCGACGGCGGTAACACCTCGCTCTGGGCACACTGGTGCCTCCCGCCGACGCAGCCGC
>DAOUZG010000273.1 GCA_030665705.1 Deltaproteobacteria bacterium
CCCTGAGAAGGGTGCACCCGGAGGATCAGGCCAGGGTGGGCCGGGCCTGGCAACGGCTCACGGGCGGAGAGGTCGAGGCAGGCGAGATCGAGTTCCGCTACCGCAACGCAGACGGCGAGTACGCGTCGGTGCTCACGAGCGCCCAGAAGACGAGCTTTGAGGGTCGACCCTTCATCTGCATGATCGCTCGCGACATCACCAAGCGTACGAGTGCGGAGTCGGCTCTTCGTGGGAGCGAAGAGCGGTACCGAAGACTCACCGAGCACGCCTATGACCTGATCGCGGAGACCGATGAAGAGGGGCGATTCCTCTACGTGAGCCCGCGGTTTCGCGAGATCACGGGTGAGGAGCCCGAGGACCTCGTGGGACGATACGCCTTCGAGCTGATCCACCCCGACGACCGCGAAAAGGTGGGGGAGCTCTTCCGAAGGGTCATCGACGAAGGAGATTCGAACCAGCCGCTCTTCCGATCGCGCCATCGAGACGGTACCTGGCGCTGGATCGAGAGTACCGGCAAGACCTTCCAGACGGACTCGGGGGAAACGCGCACGGTGGTCATCAGCCGTGACGTCACCGAGCGCGTACGGTCGAAGGAGGAGCTACGCATCGCGAACGAGCGGCTGCGCGCCATCCTTTCCAACGCTCCGGTCTTCGTTTGTGCCCTCGACCGGGAGGGGATCGTCACGCTTTGCGAGGGGAGGAGCGCGCACGTCGCGGGCATCCAACCGGACAACGCCGTGGGCCGTTCGATGCCGGAACTGTTCCAGGATGGCCCGCACATCCAGGAGATCCTCTCGAGCGCTTTGGGGGGGAACGAGGTCGAGGGTGTCGTCGAGTACCACGACCATGTCCTGGAGATCCGGGCCCGGCCGATTCGCTCGAATGAGGGTGGGCTGGATGGCGTGATCGCTATCGCGACCGATGTCACCGACCGTGCGCGAGCCGAGAGCGCACGGAAGCGGCTCGAATCTCAGGTGCAGCAATCCCAGAAGCTCGAGAGCCTCGGTCTGCTCGCTGGTGGGATCGCACACGACTTCAACAATCTGCTGACGTCCATCCTCGGACACGCGGACCTCATCCTCGCCGACACCAGCGCGAAATCCCCCCCATTCAGCAACGCGGAGCGGATCCGCGATGCCAGCCTGCGCGCCGTGGATCTCACCAACCAGATGCTCGCCTACTCCGGCCAAGGAGCCGCGAAAATTCGACCCCTCGACCTGTCGCAGCTCGTGGACAACATGGTCCACCTGATGCGGGTCTCGATATCGAAGAAGGCAACCCTGAAGTGTGAGCTCTCGGACCGCCTGCCGGCTATCGAGGGTGACTCCGGACACCTCAGCCAGGTCGTCCTTAACCTGATTACGAACGCCTCCGAGGCCCTCGGAGAAAAACCCGGATCCATGACGGTCCGAACCGGGACGATGAAGGTGGATCACGCCTACCTATCGCAGACGTACCTGCACGAGGCTCTCGCGGAGGGTCCGTACGTCTACCTGGAGGTGAGCGATACGGGCAGCGGGATGGACGAGAAGACCCGGTCGAAGATCTTCGATCCGTTCTTCAGCACGAAGTTTACGGGGCGCGGACTGGGTCTCGCCGTACTCCTCGGCATCGTTCGCGCGCACCGTGGAGCCATCAGCGTTCACAGCAAGAAGGACCAGGGCACGACTTTTCGCGTCATCCTCCCGCCCGCCGAAACGGCCGCGGAGGTTCAACCCGACGCGGTGCCGATTCCGAGCTCCTGGGAGGGGAGCGGAACCGTCCTGGTCGTGGACGACGAGGCGGACGTGCGAGACGTCGTCGGGGCAATGGCTCCGAGATTCGGGCTGACCGTGATCACCGCCCGGAACGGCCGAGAAGCCGTGGAGTTGTTCCACGCGCGGGCGCGGAACGTCGTCGCCGTGCTCCTCGACATGACGATGCCCGAGATGAACGGGGAGGAGGCGTTTCAGGCGCTGCGTCGGATCCGACCCGACGTCCCCGTACTGATGATGACCGGATACAGTGAGCAGTACGCGCTCTCGCGGTTCGCCGAAAGCGACCACCTCAGGATTCTGAAGAAGCCTTTTACGCTCGAGACGCTGCGGAGCACGCTTCAGGAGCTTTTGGAAGGCCGATCGACGGAGTAGTCTTTCCCCATGCTCGTCGTGAACCCACGCCTCCGGGTTCCGCTACGCGAGTTCCGATTTACGTTTGCGCGGAGCTCCGGCGCGGGCGGGCAGAACGTAAACAAGGTGAACACCAAGGCCGTCCTGCGCTGGCCGGTCGCAAGGAGTCCCAGTCTCACGGAGGGCGTTCGGCAGCGCTTCCTCGAGCGTTTCTCGCGGCAGATCACTTCAAGCGGGGAGCTCGTGATCTCGAGCCAGCGGTTCCGCGATCAGGGCCGAAACGTCGCGGACTGTTTGGAGAAGCTGCGCGCGATGCTGGCAGAGGTGGCCTCGCCTCCGCGCCGACGAAAACCCACCCGCCCCACACGCGCCTCTGTCGAACAGCGGCTCCGCGCGAAACGGAAGCTCGCCCTCCGCAAGCAGCTTCGCGGGCGCCCCCGGGAGCCTCTCGAGTGACCGCTGTTGGACGTGCGACGAAGCGTACCGCGTTGCTACCGGTCGATCGGCGCGTGTCGGGGCGGCCGGTGGTTCGCCGCCGGCCGCCCCGACCTCGTTCGGATCAGTCGCCTCCCTGATACTTGAACGAGACCTTCACCTTCGCTCGATACAACCGGACCTTGCCGTCCTCGAGCTGCATGTCGAGCTCCGAGATCTCGGCGATACGAAGATCGCGGAGACTCTTCGCAGCCAGGTTGACGGCAGCGGTTGCCGCCTTCTCCCAGGAGTCGGGACTCGTCCCGACCAGCTCGATTACCTTGTAAACACTCTCCGGCATCCCAAGCTCCTTTCGCGCACACGGACGCGCAGTAGCCGCGGGGCCAGGCGCCCCCGCAAGCCCCGATCCTACCCCGGGGGCCCGGGTGAAGACCAGGACCCGGCTCGGCAGCTGCTTCC
>DAOUZG010000200.1 GCA_030665705.1 Deltaproteobacteria bacterium
CTACCGCGGCGCTTGCCGTTTCCGGGTTATCGGCGAGCAGGACTTTCCGGCCTACCGGAGTGCGTAGCCCAGGGGGGCGGGCTGCGGTAGCCTAGCCGCATGGCGGATCGACCCTGGATCTTCCGCACCTACTCCGGTCACTCCACAGCGAGCGCGTCGAGCGAGCTCTACCGAGCCAACCTGGCAAAGGGCCAGACCGGTCTCTCCGTCGCGTTCGATCTCCCGACGCAGACCGGTTACGACGCGGACCATCCGCTCGCTCAGGGCGAGGTCGGAAAGGTCGGCGTTCCGATCGGCTCGATCGAAGACATGGACACGCTCCTCGACGGGATCCCGCTCGATCGCATGAACACCTCGATGACGATCAACGCCACGGCGGCGTGGCTGCTTGCGCTCTACATCGCGGTGGCCGAACGACGCGGAATCGACCGTGCGGCTCTCCAGGGAACGACCCAGAACGACATCATCAAGGAGTACCTCTCGCGCGGGACCTACGTCTTTCCACCCGAGCCCTCGATGCGTCTGACAACCGACATGATCGAGTTCACGGTCGAGGAGGTGCCAAAGTGGAATCCGATCAACGTGTGCTCCTACCACCTTCAGGAGGCGGGAGCCACGCCGGTCCAGGAGGTTGCGTTTGCCCTGGCGAACGCGATCGCGGTACTCGATGCGGTGAGCGTCCCTCCCGAACGCGTGCCCCAGGTGGTGGGGCGCATCTCGTTTTTCTGCAACGCAGGGATCCGGTTCCTCGAGGAAATGTGCAAGATGCGGGCATTCGTCCGTCTATGGGATCGGATCACGCAGGATCGCTACGGGGTCGAGGACCCGAAGTACCGGCGCTTCCGTTACGGCGTGCAGGTGAACTCCCTCGGTCTCACCGAGGCTCAGCCCGAGAACAACATCCCACGGATCGTTCTGGAGGCGCTCGGCGTGACGCTCTCCAAGGTGGGCCGGGCGCGTGCGGTGCAACTTCCGGCCTGGAACGAGGCACTGGGGCTTCCCCGCCCCTGGGATCAGCAGTGGTCGCTTCGAATCCAGCAGATCCTGGCGTACGAGACCGACCTACTGGAGTACGAAGACATCTTCGACGGCTCGACCGTCGTCGAGAGAAAGACGCGCGAGATCGAAGAACGCGCATGGGCGGAGGTCGAGCGGATTCTGGAGATGGGCGGTGCGGTGGCGGCCATCGAGTCGGGCTACATGAAGCGTGCGCTCGTGGAGTCCAACACCGCTCGCGTGCGCTCGATCGAAACGGGTGAGCGGGTCGTGATCGGCGTAAATCGCTTCCAGGAGAGCGAGCCATCCCCACTCGTGAACAACCTGGAGTCGAGCATCCTGTCGGTGGACGAGTCGGCGGAACGAGCGCAGGTCGAACGGCTGCGCGCGCACCGGGATCGACGAAACGATCCGGAGGTCCGGGCGGCCCTCGAGCACCTCCGCGACGTCGTGGCGAACGGCGGGAACGTCATGCCTCCTTCCATCCGTTGCGCACTCGCGGGTGTGACGACCGGAGAGTGGACCGACACGCTCCGGTCGTTGTTCGGAGAGTACCGGGCGCCGACCGGCGTCGACGCCGCCGCGGGCCCGCGTGAACTCGAGAGAGCCGAGGCGATCCGAAAACGCGTGGACGAGGTCTCGGGACATCTCGGCCGACGCCTCAAGATCCTGGTGGGCAAGCCCGGCCTCGACGGACACTCCAGCGGAGCGGAGCAGATCGCGATTCACGCCCGCGACGCCGGGATCGAGGTCGTCTACGAAGGGATCCGGCTCACCCCGGATCAGATCGTTCGCTCCGCCGAGCAGGAGGGTGTTCACCTCGTCGGACTTTCCATCCTCTCGGGCTCCCACCTCACACTCGTTCCACAGGTCGCGAAGCGCGTGCGGGTGCCCGTCGTCATCGGGGGGATCATCCCACCTCTCGACGCCGAGAAGATGCAGGAGGAAGGGGTCGCAGCCGTCTACACCCCTCGGGACTTCGATCTCTTTCGGATCATCGGCGAGATGGTGGACATCGCGGCCCGGGCCCACGGCGTTGCCTGACGCAGGCGTTCCGCCGCTCGTCGAGCGGGTACTCAAGGGTGAGGACCGCGCGGTCGCGGAGGCGCTCGACCGGGTCGAAGACACCCGACCGGAGACGCTCGCAGCGCAACGCGAGCTTCTCGGCGCGCTTCTGGAACGGACGCCGCCCGAACACACCGTTGTCGGCATCACCGGCCCCCCCGGCGCCGGGAAGTCGACGCTCGCCGCAGCGCTGATCCGTCACTGGACGGCGACGGGATCGGCCGTCGGGATGACGGCAGTCGACCCGTCGAGTCCCCGTTCGGGGGGTGCGCTCCTCGGAGACCGTGCGAGGCTCATGGTCGGGCCCCAGGAACGGGTGTTCATCCGCTCCATGGCCGCACGCGAGCGTCTCGGGGGGGTGGCGCCCGCGACGCGGGCAGCCGTCGTGGTGCTGCGGGCCGTCTTTCCGTGGACGCTCGTCGAAACCGTGGGGGTGGGGCAATCGGAGATCGACATCGAATCGGTAGCGGACTGCGTGGTGCTGGTCCTACAGCCCGGGTCGGGCGACACGCTTCAGTTCATGAAGGCCGGAATCCTCGAGATCCCGGAGGTGATGGTGGTCCACAAGTGGGACCTGGGTGCGGTGGCAGAGCAGACGCGGGCGGACCTGGAATCGATTCTCGCGCTCACACCTTCGCCGCCCGGAGCGTGGAAGGCGCC
This sequence comes from Deltaproteobacteria bacterium, assembly GCA_030665705.1. Lineage (GTDB taxonomy): Bacteria > Myxococcota_A > UBA9160 > SZUA-336 > SZUA-336 > DAOUZG01. The sequence continues at coordinate 2,722 of DAOUZG010000200.1, forward strand.
CGTACTCGGCGTGAGCGCGCAGACGGGTCACGGTGTGGCCGACCTAGCGGAGCGGATTCGCGAGTACGGCACGCACGCGGAGCGCACGGGGCGTCTCGAGGAGCGCCGTAGGCGCGCCCGGATCACCTGGGCTTTGGAGCTTCTGGAGCAGCGCTACGGAGCTCTGGGCCTCGAGCGAGTCGGTGGAAGGGAGGCCGCCAGGCAGCTAGCCGAAGGCACGGAGGGCACGGCGCTGGACGCGTTCAGCGCTCTCGCCACGCTTGCAGGACTCGAGCCTGTTCCGGGGAAAGGGGAAGGGTCCGGACGAGGGTCGCGAAGTCGCTGAGCGCCTGGGCCGGAAGCCCCATCTCCTCGAATCGCTGCTCGGCCGCCGGAAGCCCGTAGCTGAAGATGGCCTGCACCCCGAGAACCCGGGCCCCCTCCTTCCGGAGCGCCTCGACGGTGCCCCCTGAGCTTCCCCCGGTAGAAATGAGATCCTCGACGACGAGCACTCGGGCGCCCGCCTCGAGCTTCCCCTCGACCTGCCGTCCCCGTCCGTGCTCCTTCGCGGTGCTCCGAACGTAGACCATCGGAAGCCCTAGCCGCTCGGCGACAAGGGCGCTCCAGGGGATTCCGGCCGTGGCTGTTCCGGCAACGGTCTCCACCGAGGGAAACGTCTCCCTCACCGCGTCGGCAAGCGCCTCGGTGATCTGCCGGCGCTCCTCGGGAAAGCCGAGAATGAGGCGGTTGTCGCAGTAGATCGGAGCGCGCCGACCCGACGACCAGGTGAACCATTGCTCCGGATCGACACGGACCTCCACCGCCTGAACGCGCACGAGAAGCCGCGCCACCTCCTCCGGGTTCACTTCCGACGGCCCCCCCAGGTCGGCTCCGACACCCCCTGCCTTCGGTTGACCACACGGGCCAAGACGAAGAGGAGGTCGGAAAGCCGGTTCAGGTAGCGAAGCAGCACGGGAGCCACCGGGGCCTCGGCGGCAAGGCGTACGGTCCGTCGTTCCGCCCGTCGGCACACGGCTCGGGCATGGTGGAGAATAGCTGCGCCTCGTGCCCCGCCTGGTAAGACGAAGGCGCGCAGGGGGGAAAGCTCGGGGTCGAGCTTGTCGATCGACTCCTCGAGCGCCTGCACATCCGAGTCCGACACTCGCGGAATCGACTTGCCGCTGGCCTGGCGCGCCTCGACCTCAGGCGTCGCAAGCTCCCCGCCCAGATCGAAGAGCGACCGCTGTACGCGGTCGAGGAGCTCACGGAGGTCGGGCTCCTCGATCTCCGAGAGCGCCAGCCCGAGCAGCGCGTTCAGCTCGTCGACCGCGCCGTAGGCCTCGACCCGCGTGTCGTCCTTGCGCACCTGCTCGCCACCGAAGAGCGACGTCTCTCCGCC
>DAOUZG010000253.1 GCA_030665705.1 Deltaproteobacteria bacterium
AACGTCCGGGCGGGCTCCCGAACGTGCTACGGGCGATCCTTGCGGCCCCCTCGGTCCCGCTCGAGACGGACACGGTCTCCGTCCTCGAGACAAACCTGGATGACATGAACCCGGAGCAGCTTCCCTTCCTGGTCGAGCGGCTTCTCGAGGATGGTGCGCTCGACGTGACCCTGACCCCGCTCCTGATGAAGAAGGGGCGCCCCGGTCACCTGCTCCGGGTGCTTTCGCGGCCTGCGGACCGGGAGCATCTCGCGCGACGCGTTCTCCTCCACTCGACCGCGATTGGCGTCCGGTCCTACGAGGCTCCGCGGCTGAAGCTGCCCCGGGCGTCTCGGACGGTGAGGACCTCGTTTGGTCGCATCCGGGTCAAGGTCACGGTGGAGCCCGACGGCCGGATCGCGGCGGCTCCGGAGTACGAGTCGTGCCGACGGGCCGCCCGGCGGCACGACGTCCCGCTCGCCGACGTCTACCGGGAGGCGGAGCAAGCCGCGCTTTCGGAGAGCGAATGACGGTCGATGCCGGTCCCTTCTCGCTCGGGCCCGTCGGTGGGCCCGGCCCGGCTGTGCTCTGCCTTCATGGGCTGAGCGGCACGCCCTACGAGGTCCGGCCTCCCGCCGAAGCCTTGGCGCGGCACGGCTTCGCGTGCGTCGGCCCGCTCCTTCCCGGCCACGGCGAGCCGTGGCAGCGTCTGGCGGCGACGTCGGAGAGCGCCTGGCTCGAGGTCGCCAAAGAGGCGTTCGACCAACTGAGTGAGACACACGAGCGTGTCTACGTCCTAGGCCTCTCGATGGGAGGTCTGCTCGCTCTCTCCCTCGCCGTGCGCCGACCCGTCGAGGGTCTACTCGTCCTGGCGACCCCGCTTCGGCTTCGGTGGCTTCTGCGAATCGCCGTTCCGATCCTCGCGTCGTTTGTCGGCTCTGTCGCCAAGAACTCCGGCATCGCGGATCCGGAAGCCCTCGGCCGACATCCGGGTACCGATCGGATGCCGCTCCGATCGGTCGTGAACGTCATGCGGCTCCAGAAGCAGGTGGAGCGTGAGCTCCCGAAGGTCGAGGCTCCGATTCACCTGATCTTCAGCCGCAGGGACCCTACGGTCGATCCCGGGGACGCGGAGCGCATCCTGGAGCTGGTTTCCTCCCCCCGCCGGACCGTTCGCTACGTGGATCGGTCTCTCCACGTGGTCACGGTCGATTTTGACCGGGAGGAGGTCGCACGAGAGTGTGTAGGCTTTTTACAACAGCTCGAGACCGGAGACGGCCTCCCCGCGCGCGTTGACGCGGAGCCGACCGCGCCCTAGCATCGCCGCGGACCGGGACACTCCCGGCGGTCAGAGGGGGGCGCATGGCGGAACTTCCTGGAGCTGCGGTTAAGCGAGTAATTTCCCAGAGCGGAGGAGAACTCCGGATCTCCGGGTCGGCTGTGCAGCTTGCGGTCGCAGCAGCGGAGAGCTACCTGGGCCGGCTTGCGCGGGAGGCGGGTGCGAACGCGACTCGCGAGAAGCGCAAAACGATCATGGATGCGGATATCCAGAGGGCGCGAGAGATCGTGGGATAGCGGGGCTGGTCCCCCGCCGCTCTAGCCCGCGGCCGCCCGCCGCGCGAGCCTGCTGATCATGTCGATCCAGCGTGGCTCGTCCTTGTCGGGGAACCCGAGGAATCGGATGCCCAGGCGGAGCCGTGTCTTTCCTGGTTCTTCCGCACGGTAGACGAGGACTCCATCTACCCGAAGGGTCCCGAGCGAGCCCGGTAAGGTGATTCGGTATCGGTCCGTCCTGGCCGGCTGTACGTCTCGGCGCGCGTGGATCTGGACCCCGCCGAGTCCCACCGTGTCGGTCAGAGTCGTTGCCAGGGCCGGGTTGCTCTCCATCTCCACCTTCAACCGAAGCGGGAATCTCTCGAAGCGGCGGCGCGCCCACCCGTCCAGCAGGTCGAGGAGGCTTTCTGCCAGCTCCCCCCAGTCGGAGGGCTTGGCGAGATAGCCCGCCGCGCCGACCGTCTGTGCGATCGACCGGTTCGTCGACGTCGGTCGATCGTCGAGGAGCAGGATCGGTAACGCGGCAATCCCCGGTAGGTCCAGGATCGTGGCGGTTAGTTCGAGGCCGTCCATTCGTGGCATCCGCGCGTCGACCATGACCGCGTCGTAAGTCCCGCGACGCAGTGCCTCGATCCCGCCGAGCGGATCCGGGTAGGCTTCGACGCGGAATCCCCGAACGGTGAGGGCAGCCTGGACCGCCGCCCGCACGTCACGCTCGTCATCGACAACGAGAATTCGGCGTGAGTCCGGTTCGGGGAGTTCCAGGTTCGGGGCCGGCGTCGGCGCGGGTCTCGGGGTCTGGGCGGAGCGGTTCTGCGTCGCACGCTGCGCGATGTCGTGCTCGATCCCCAGCTCGAGGTCGGTCACCTGGTCGACCCCCGGAAGCGCGCGATAGATCCGCTGGTCGAGGCTTCCGAGCGAGGTCCCCCCCAGGAGACCGCCGCTCGGGAGCAGCAGCTCGCGTGCCGAGCGAACCACCGCAGGTGGACCCTCGGTGTGCGAAAGCTGCACGAGAAGCTGAGTCCCGGCTCCAGCGGTCAGGACTGTCGCGCCCAAGGCCTTGAGCCAGCGGCGGGCCTCCTGGAGTTCGCGGATGTGCGCACCCCACGCTCGCCGGAGAGCTGCCTCCACGCCAGCGGGCGTCTCCCAGGGTCCTACATCGAGGGCTGGAAGCGCGAATAGCGGGGCGGGATCGAACAGCTTGATCCGGTTGTGTCGGAGCGTGTAGAAGCGCGCCTGCTCCGCCACCAGGGGCCTTTCGAGTGTCGGGAGCGGGGATGCTGACAGAGGAAGCAGCCCCACCCCGGAAGTCGCCCCGTCCTCGATCTCGACCTGGATTCCGATCTGCCGGAGCCTCTTGGCGAGGAAGTGTGCGTGACGCTGTTCCGGCGTGAGCGAAGACTCGTGCATCTGGAGCGGGGCCTCCGCCAGCGTCTATCGGCGTAAGTCTTCCAGCGTCTTAGTGAGTTGGGTCGGAGCTCTCCTCTGTAGGAGCCCTTCGACGCGCTCCCGGTCCATCCGGGCCGGCGATGTCCGCGATGTCCGCGATGTCCGGTATGGGTCCTATCGAAACACTATCGAAACAGAAAGGGCGGTCCCGAGCACGGGACCGCCCTTCCCCTGGGTCACATCGAGACTGGAGTTACATCATCCCGCCCGGAGGCATACCTCCTGGCATTCCGCC
>DAOUZG010000318.1 GCA_030665705.1 Deltaproteobacteria bacterium
ACGCATCTTCACCGAATAGGGGGACCCCTCCCCCCCGATGACCCGATAGCGGTTTGCCATCACGTTAACCTCCTCGAGCGGCCCCGGGCGGTGTCGCTGGTCCACCCTCCAGCACCGCGACGGGTAGACCATTTTGCACCAGGAGCCCCGGGCGTCGCCAGACCGGCGCCGACTAGGGAGTCGTGGGGGCGGCGGGGAGGGCGTATTCTTCCGGAGTCACCTCGAGCTCGCGCGACGGACGGCTTCGCCGTTGAGCTGCGAGGCTCTCGCGCAGCCGGTCCGCACGCTCCTCGAGCCGGTGGTTTTCCCGTCGGAGGTCGACAAGCGCACGCCGAAGGTGGTCGGGCTCCGCATAGATCCGGAAGCGATAGAGTGCCGCAGGCCCACGCTCCCCCTCGACCGTGAGCAGAACGTCGTTCGGGCCGGGAGCCAACGGCAATACCCCTTCGAAACGTCCGGTCGTCGGATCGAGCAGATCGGGGCTGCGCTCACCCGTGCGCTCGTTGAATACGTGCACGCTGCGGACCTGGCGCGTGATCAGCGTCGGCAGTGCCGCTTCGAGCCCCTCCCCGGACGGAATCCGGAAGAGCTCCCCGCCGGTGGTGTTGGCGAGCTCGTCGTAGAGGCGCGCGGAACGCGTCGGGTCGAAGAGGAGCGGATAGACGGTGAGATCGTTTCGCGTCCGTCTCCCGAAGCGCTCGAGCTGGATCTCATCGGAGTAGCCGTCCCGCGTGAGAAACCGGCGAGAAGCCGGGCACGGCTCCGTGTTTCGACGGGATTCGCAGGCCGCGCGGGCCGACTTCCCGCCCCGTCGTCCGACGAGGCGACAGTCCGTGAACCGCCCGGAGTGCGGGAGGTCCCCGTCGGTCAGCAGAAAGATCTCCCGCGCCACGCCCGAGGGGGTGTCCCGAAGCCAGTCGCGTGCGAGCTCAAGCGCGCAGACCAGATCGGTGCGCCCGCTTCCGCGGGGATGTGACTCCTCCCAGCGCTCCAGCCTCTCGCGGATCTCGTCGACGGGGGTACCCGGCTTTGCCAGCGGACGGGCGGTCTCGCCGTACGCCACCACACCGAGCTCGATCTCGTCCCGTCCGAACACCTCGAGCAGGCGGGCGAGCCCGCGTCGCTCAGCCTCGAGCACCGACAAACGCCTGACGACCCCACCGGTCATGCGCAGAAGCGTTCGGGCGTTCACGCTCGCGGAGGCATCGAGGAGCAGGACGATACGACGCGGTCCCGGTGGACCCGGGAGATCCACGACCCCCCGAACGGGGAGCTCGGTGTCCGCTATAACCGGCACCAAGAGCTGGTGCCCGTCCAGTCCCGTGACCAGGGGATAGGCGAGCCACAGGCCGACCCAGGTCTGAAGCGGTCCATAGGCACGGTCCCGAGGCCATTCCGCCCGGACCCGGGCCTCGAGCGTCGCCCGAATCGGTTGGGGCCAGCTGCTCGGCCCCGCGGGTGGCAGCACCCGAATGATCCGGGGCGGGTCGCCGGCCACCGGCTCCAGGAGGTGCAGCCGGTCGGCACGGTAGTACCGGGCCAGCGTGTCTGGAGCGCTGGCCCACACCACCACTGGGAGAGTCGCTCCGACGAGGACGGCCAGGACCGTCAGCCTCCGGAGCCGGTTCAGTGGCGCGGCAGCTCGGGACATCCGTTTCCTGCAAACGGTCCCGACGACTTGAAACCTGAGGGGGTTTAGGCCCAGAGAACACGGCTCCGAGCTGCCCACCGCTAGAGGCAATACTACATCAATATAGTGTATTATATCCTTCTCATTTGACGCCTATTCCAGACTACCGTAGAATGATTTGTAGCTATAAACTACAGTCTCTAACTATAGAATTGCAGAGACGGGTAGATAGAGACAGGGACGGTCGCCCGCAGAGGACTCCCATGACCCAGGTACAGAGTGTCGCCGAGCTCACCCACACTCCCGGACTCCTCTCCGAGATCGCCCGGGCACAGGAGGAGGCGTGGTCGCCGGTCCAGCTCCTCGAGTGGGGTCTCGACCGCTTCGCCCCGCGCATCGCCCTCTCGGCAAGCTTCGGAGCACCCGAGGGGTTGGTCGTCCTCGACATGATGCACCGAATCGATCCGGCGCGGACGCGCGTGTTCACCATCGATACCGGACGCCTCCCC
>DAOUZG010000049.1 GCA_030665705.1 Deltaproteobacteria bacterium
CTTCGAGAAGACCTACATCAAGCACTGGTTCATCGACCAGATGCGAGAGTTGGTTGAGCTCGAGGAGCAGATGCTTCGGTATCGAGGCAGGGAGGTACCGGACGAGCTCCTGAGGCAGGCCAAGAAGGACGGATTCGCGGACAAGTATCTCTCGGAGATTCTCGGGGTTCCCGAGGCGGAGATCCGCGAGCGCCGCACCCGGCTCGGTGTGATCGAAGGCTGGCACTCCGTCCGGGTCAGCGGCGTCGAGAACGCGGCCTACTACTACTCGACGTACAACGCGCCCGACGCGATCGAGGCCAGTGACAATCCGCGAAAGGTGCTGATCCTCGGGGGCGGCCCCAACCGCATCGGCCAGGGGATCGAGTTTGACTACTGCTGCGTTCACGCGGCCTTCGCACTGCGCGACATGGGGTACGAGACGGTGATGATCAACTGCAATCCCGAGACCGTCTCGACGGACTACGACACGTCCAACAAGCTCTACTTCGAGCCGGTCACCGTGGAAGACGTGCTCCAGATCTATGCGAAGGAGAGGCCGGAGGGCGTCATCTGCCAGTTTGGCGGACAGACCCCGCTCAATCTCGCAGCTGAGCTGAAGGCAGCCGGGGTCAACATCCTGGGCACCACGCCCGAGACGATCGACCTCGCGGAGGACCGCGACCGCTTCGGCCAGGTGATGAGCCGGCTCGGCATCCCGATGGCGGAGTCGGGAATGGCCAGCACGATCGACGAGGCGCTCGAGATCGCGGGGCGCATCGGCTACCCCCTGATGGTTCGACCGTCCTACGTCCTCGGCGGGCGGGGGATGGAGATCGTCCACGACGAGGAGATGCTGCGGGACTACGTGGCCGCAGCCGTGGGGGTGACACCGGGTCGCCCCATCCTGATCGATAAGTACCTCGAGAACGCTATCGAGGCCGAAGCCGACGCGATCGCGGACGGGACCGATGCGTTCGTGCCGGCCGTGATGGAACATATCGAGCTCGCGGGGGTCCACTCCGGAGACTCGGCCTGCGTGATTCCTCCGACCAGCATTCCGCAGGAGCACCTCGATACCATCTACGAGTACACCCGGAAGATCGCCAAGGAGATGAACGTCGTCGGCTTGATGAACCTCCAGTACGCCATCTGTAACGATAAAGTCTACGTGCTGGAAGCGAACCCGCGCGCCTCGAGGACGGTGCCGCTCGTGTCGAAGGTGTGCGGCCTGTCGATGGCCCGACTCGCGACCGAGATCATGTTGGGAAAGAGGCTCAGCGAGCTCGATCTCGTATCGAGAGAGATCCCGCACTTCGGCGTCAAGGAAGCGGTTTTCCCGTTCCCGATGTTCCCGGAAGTCGACCCCCTCCTAGGGCCCGAGATGCGGTCGACCGGCGAGGTGCTCGGGATGGCAGACTCCTTCGGGCTTGCTTTCTACAAGGCCCAGGACGCCGCCCGGCCTCCACTCCCGACCGAAGGCGCGGTCCTCCTGACCGTCAGTGTTCGGGACCGAGGGCCGGTGCTCATCGAGGTGGCCAAGCGATTCAAACGTCTGGATTTCCAGATCAAGGCTACGGAGGGGACGCAGAAGTTCCTCGCCGGACACGGGGTCGAGAGCGAGCGCATCCTCAAGCTGCACGAAGGTCGCCCGAACATCGTAGACGCGATCATGAACAGCGAGATCCAGCTCGTCGTGAACACTCCGGCGGGTAAGCTCAGCGCGACGGACGACTCTTACATCCGGAAGGCGGCGATCAAGCATAAGATCCCGCACATCACCACGATCGCCGCGGCGAGTGCGGCTGCCGAAGGGATCTCCGCTCGCCGGGAAGGGGCGGCCCAGGTCCGGTCGCTACAGGAGTATCACGCCGCAATCCGGTAGGGGTACGCGGAGGCGGCAGGAACTCCGCGCTTAGGTCGGGTCGCCTTCGAGCTCGACCAGCGCGTCGACAATCACCGGCTCGGCACCGGAGAGGATCAGGGGGTTCAGGTCGATCGACAGCACGTCGGAGCGCGCCTCGCCGATCCGTCCCAGCGCCTCGAGAATGTGCGCCAGCTTCTCCAGGTCCGCCTCGGGTTCACCCCGGAAGGCGCCGAGGATCTTGTGATGTTGAAGCGCCTGGATCAGTTCCTTCGCGTCGTGCGGTGCGAGCGGGGCGACGGCGAACGCCACGTCGTGAACGACCTCGGCGAACACGCCCCCCAGTCCGAACATGACACACGGCCCGAACTGCGGGTCACGCATGAGCCCCGCGATCAGCTCACGTCTCCCGGATACCATTGCCTGCACGAGAACGCCCGCCTCGCTCTCCTCGGGGAGGCGTCGTGCGAGCAGATCCGCGGTGTCCCGCCGCACCTGATCCGCATCGCTTACATCGAGGCGCACGAGGTCTCGCTCCGTCTTGTGCGCGATCCCGCGGCCGCAGAGCTTCAGGACGACCGGATACCCGAGCGCTCCGGCCGCCTTCACCGCCTCCTCGGAGGACGAGACGAGACGCTCCTCGGGGATCGGGATCCCCGCGGCAGCTAGTAGCTGTTTGGACTCGTGTTCGGATAGCGTGTAGGTCATCGTTTTGCCTCGTGAGTTTGTCGCTCTTCGTGTTCTCGGCGATATTGGCCGTAGGAACAGAGCACCTTCATGACTCGGGCACAGGTTTCGGGCGCCTCGAAGAACGGGATCTCGCCCCGCTTCAGGATCTCGTAGGTCCCCGTCCCTTTGTATTCGCGCATGGCGAAAGCGAGCACCGGCTTCCCGTACTTCTGGGGAATATCCGCAATCATGGAGCACGACTCCACGAGCCCCTTCATCGTTTCGAGCGATGACGATCGGTGGAAGCGCCCATAGGGCGGCATGATGATCAGCCCGTCAATGTAGTCCTGTTTGGCGAGAATTTCGATCGCCGCGGCGTAGTCGATGTGGGTCTTGCGCGCGATCAGGTCGAGGGGGTTCAGCGGCGAGGGCGAGAACTCGCGTACGTGCTCGAGCACCTCCCGCTGGGCCTCCTTCTTGAGAACCGGGACCTCGAGACCCATCTTCGCACACGCCTCCGCACTCACCACGCAGAAACCGCCTCCCCCCGAAGCAATGCCGATCCGATTACCGCGGGGTAGCGGCTGATGCGCGAGGGCCTCGGCGAAATCGAACATCTCCAGCATGTGGTCGCAGATCTGGATGCCCGCCTGTCGACACGCGGCATCGAAGAGCTGAGTGCTGCCGGTCAAGGACGCGGTGTGAGTTGCTGCGGCTCGTGCTCCCGCCTCCGTGCGTCCGACCTTGTAGGCGAGCACGGGTTTCTTCGCCGTGACTTTGCGCGCTACCTCGAGGAAACGCCGTCCGTCGTTGACGCCTTCCATGTAGAGGACAACGACTTTAGTGTCGTCGTCATCGGCGAGGTATTCGAGATAGTCACAGACATCCACGCTCGCCTGGTTTCCCGAGCTCACCATCTTGGCAAAGCCGTACCCCTTGGCCTGCGAGACCTCGAAGAGGTAATCGCCCATCGTCCCGCTCTGAGAGATGAACGTGATCGGACCCGGCTTCGGAAGGCTCCAGAACGTGAGGTTGAGACGAACTGCCGATGTCCAGACGCCGTTACAGTTCGGGCCCACGAAGCGGATGCCGCTCTCCTCGGAGAGCCGTACGAGTTCCTCCTGGCGCTTCGCCCCCTCCGGTCCTGCTTCCGCAAAGCCCGCCGTGATAATGACGGCTCCGCCGACACCCTTCTTCACGCAATCCCGAAACACGTCCACCGCCTGACCTGCGTTAACGACGATGACCGCGAGATCCACCGGTCCCGGTACGTCGGTGACGCTCTTGTAGGCCTTGAGTCCGAAGACAAGCTCGTCTTTCGGGTGGATCGGGTACACGTGTCCGCGAAACTGGCTCCATTCCAGCACGCTGGACATGATGCCGTAGCCCCACCGGTCGGAGTTATTGGAAGCACCGATGACGGCAACCGATTGCGGACGAAAGATCGGATCGAGCTGTTCTCTGATGGTGCGTGTCATGAGCGAAGAAACTCCAATAATTCCGCAGCAGCGTCTACGGGGAGACTCCGTCGGGGCGATAGTGTGAATTCGAAAGCGGACGCCGTCAAGACAGCCCCCGAGGCGCCGAAGTGTGGCTTTTTGGGTCACGCCGAGGTGGGCGCCGACGCCCGAAGCTACGTTCGGGGCTCATGGCGCCACAGCTCCTCGGGTGCGGTACATTCTCACGACAGCTTGGCCAGGGAACACCGCGCGACGCAGGGCTAGCGGGGAGCCTCCACATGAGCGTTCGACATCTCGAGTTTCTCTTTCGGCCCAACTCCGTCGCCGTCGTCGGAGCCTCCAATAACCCCCGCAAGGTCGGCTCGGTCGTCATTCGTAGCCTGCTCAGGGGCGGCTTCGCCGGCCCCGTGATGCCGGTGAACCCGAGTCAGGCCGCGGTGGCGGGGGTGCTCGCGTACCCGGACGTCGGCAGCCTGCCGATCGCTCCCGATCTCGCGGTGATCTGCACCCCACCACCCACCGTCCCGGGTCTCGTGAAGGAGTTGAGCGATCTCGGCACACGGGCCGCTGTGGTCGTTGCCGCGGGAATGTCCGGCGCCACCGATGACTCGGGCCGCCCCCTCGTCGAGACAATGCTGGACGCGGCACGGCAACACTGTGTCAGGATCCTGGGACCGAATTGCCTGGGCCTTCTGGTACCGGGAATCGGCCTCAACGCGAGCTTTGCCCACACCGATGCGCTACCGGGGCGACTCGCCTTCGTCTCGCAATCCGGTGCGCTGTGCGCTGCCGCGCTCGACTGGGCCCGATCGAACGCGATCGGTTTCTCCCACTTCATCTCCCTCGGAGACAGTGTGGATGTGGACGCAGGCGACGTGCTCGACCACCTGGCAATCGACGCCTCGACCAGGGCGATCCTGCTCTATCTCGAGTCGATCGACCAAGCGCGCAAGTTTATGTCCGCAGCCCGCGCAGCGGCTCGAAACAAGCCCGTCTTGGTGATCAAGTCGGGTCGGGTGGAAGAGGGCGCGCGGGCAGCGGCCTCCCACACGGGCGCGCTCGCCGGGTCGGACGATGTCTACGATGCGGTGTTCAGCCGGACTGGGATGCTTCGGGTCTACGAGATCGAGGAACTCTTCGATGCAGCGGAGACCCTGACCCGGGCACGGCGCATCCAGGGGGACCGTTTGGCGATCCTGACCAACGGGGGCGGGCCCGGCGTGATGGCCACCGACACCCTCGTTGCCGGTGGGGGGCGGCTGGCTGAGCTGACGCCGGAGACTATTGCCCAGCTCGACGAAGTGCTGCCGGACACGTGGTCCCGGGCGAACCCGATCGACATCATCGGTGATGCCCCGGGAGAGCGGTACAGTGCCGCACTCGAGATCCTGCTCAAAGCGCCCGATATCGATGCGATTCTCATCCTGCATGCGCCGACGGCAATTGCTTCGAGTGGCAGGGCGGCAAGGTCGGTTGTCCAGACGATCCAGGAGAGCGGGTTAGAGCGAAACACGCTCACGAGCTGGTTGGGCGGCGAGAAGGCCCAGGGAGCGCGCCAGCATCTGCGGCAGGCCGGCGTGGCCACGTACGACACCCCCGAGGGTGCCGTTCGGGCATTCCTTCACATGGTCCGGTACCGCCGGAATCAGGACATGCTCATGGAGACCCCGCCTTCGCTGCCGCACGAGTTCGTACCCCGGACGTCCGAGGCGCGCGAGGTAATCGAGGCGGCGCTGGCTGAGGAGCGGGCGGACCTCACCGAGCCCGAGGCCAAGGCCGTTCTGAGAGCGTACGGCATTCCGACGGTCGAGACCCGTGTTGCCACGGACGTCGGCGAAGCCGTCGAACTGGCGCGTGAGATCGGCTTCCCCGTGGCGATGAAGATTCTCTCCCCCGACCTGAGCCACAAGACCGATGTCGGGGGGGTGTCGCTCGACCTCGAGACGCCCGCTGCGGTGCAGGAGGCGGCCGATGCAATGGAAGGGCGGTTGAAGACCCTGAGGCCCGAGGCGCGTCTCATCGGTTTCACAGTGCAGGAGATGGCCCGGCGACCGACCGCACACGAGCTGATCGTGGGTGCGCTGACGGATCCCGTCTTCGGTCCGGTGATCCTCTTCGGCCGGGGCGGAATCGCCGTCGAGGTCATCGCCGATCGGTCGATCGCCTTCCCGCCGCTGAACATCAACCTGGCGCGCGAGCTGGTTTCGCGTACGCGCGTCTGGAGGCTGCTCCAGGGCTACCGGGATCGGCCCCCCGCGAACCTCGATGCGATCCTCCTGGCCCTGATCCAGGTCTCGCAGATTGTCATCGACCTACCCGAGGTGGCGGAGCTGGACGTGAACCCGCTCCTCGCGGATCAGCGGGGGGTGCTGGCACTGGATGCGCGGATCCGCGTCGCACCCGCCCCCGGTACTACAACCGAGCGGCTGGCGATTCGGCCCTATCCCCGAGAGCTCGAAGAATCGGTCAAGCTGCGCGACGGCCGAGAGGTTCTCCTGCGTCCGATCCGGCCGGAAGACGAGCCTGCGCACAACGAACTGGTCCTCCGCCTCACTCCGGAGGACCTCTACTACCGCTTCTTCGGAGCCGTCCGCAAGATGTCGCACTCGGAGCTCGCACGGTTTACGCAGATCGACTACGACCGTGAGATGGCCTTCATTGCAACGAGAGAGGGGGAGGGCGGACGTCCCGAGACGCTCGGCGTCGTGCGCGCGGTCGCGGATCCGGACAAGACGCGCGCCGAGTTCGCGATTCTGGTGCGTCCAGACCTCCAGGGTCAGGGGCTCGGCTCTCTGCTCATGGAGAAGGTCATCCGCTACTGCCGTCAGAAGAAGATGGAGGAGCTTTCTGGGCAGGTTCTTCCCGACAACAGCAAGATGCTCTCGCTGGCCGAGCGCTTCGACTTCAGCAAGCAGCTCTCGACTCGGGACAAGGTTGTCGTGATCCGGCTGAAGCTGTAGTGCACCCCGGCGTACTCGCTCTCCACTCACGTGGGAGCGTAAGATAGGGCCTCGGACGAAGATCGGAGGTTCGGATGGACGACCCGAGGGTGAACGCTCAGAAGGCCGCGAACCTATGGGCAGCGTACGAACGCAAGCTTCCGCCGGTCGAGCGGGCCTGCCGGCTGGTCCCGGAACCGACGCTGGGACTCGAAGACATCGGTGGGCTCGATGCGGCGAAGGAGGAAATCCTCACCTACGCCTGCGCTGCGACACACCCCGCTGTCTACGCGCAGTGGGGCACGATGCGGCCCACGGGACTTCTTCTCATTGGTCCGCCAGGCTCGGGTAAGACCCTGCTGGCCGAGGCCCTCGCCACCCGAGCCGGAACCGCGTTTCTCGCCGTGGACGTCTCGCGACTCGTTCTCCACCTGCTTCACGCTCCAGCGGCGGTGGGAGAGCTCCTCGGGGGCTGGGGGCAGGTGCTCGCGGAGATGCCCCCGACGACGATTTTTTTCAGCGGCTTCGACCCGAACCTCTCCCAGGCGCTCGAGCGGCCGCAGGTCCCGGCCGCTCCACTGCTCGATCTAATGCTCGAGCTCGTCGATCGCACGGTCGGCCTGGAGGAGAAGCTCGTGGTGGGGTCCACGAGCTGGCCCGACGCGCTCCCCCCGAGCTTCGTGGAGCCGGGACGCTTCGAGCGAGTGGTCGATGTGGTGCCGGTCCTGCCGGACGACGTGATCGCTGCCCTCGAGCTCCACGCGTCTCGGGCGGAGAAGCGTGCGGGACGCACGCTGTTCGAAGGTGTCGACTGGAAGAAGCTGGTCGGGAGCGAGGACGACGTCTCCATCGGAGACTGGATCCGCAACCTGCACGCGGCACTTCGGCGGAAGGCCCGGTGCCAGGCAGCCGGTGAGCTCCCCGGTCCCGTCACAACGGAGGATCTGCGCTCGGAGGTGGAGCGGTTCAGGAAGGCCCGCACGAGTTTGCCGATTCCGCCGGGTCGTTACCTGTAAAGCGCGCGGATCGCGTCTCGGGGACGGCGGAATCGGGGACCTAGCCGGCGCCCCGCCGGCCCTCGTCTTCGATGATGCTCTCGCTTGTTCGCCACGCCAACGCTGCGATGGTCAGCGAAGGCGCGCAGACGGGAGACGTCGGGAGGAGGGAGGCGTCTGCCACGTGCAGCCCGGGATGGCCGAAGAGCTCACCCCGGTGATCGACCACGCCGGTCTCCACGCTCTCGCCCATTTGGCACCCGCCCATGGGATGGACACTGGCCTCGAGCCGCCGCGGGCGCGGCGCCTCGTCCCGCACGCCCACGGGTTTGCCGTCGGGAAGTTGTCCATAGGTCTCCGCCACCCGAAGCATACTTGTGTAGATCCGCCCTACCACGGCTTGCTCCGGAAAGGAGAGATCCAAGCGCCTTCCGTTCCAGAGGAACTCCCCGTCGGCGGCGTCGCGGCCGAAGCCGATCAGAGTCAGTGTCTGCGTCCGCCGCGCCCGGCGAGAGCGCAGGAGCCAGCTGTCCAGGAACAGGGGTGCCGAGGGGAAGACGAAGTGATCACGCCGCCCGTTCTCGTCCGGAACCTCCAGCATTGCCTCGATCTGGTGCCCCCGCTCGACGTAGGGAAGCGGGGCTGCGCGTCGAGGGTATGCACGCATCGAATCGCCGCCCAGAGAGATCCCCTTGCCCAGCATAGGGCCGATTCTCAAAAGGCCATCCGATCGCGATCGTGATCGGAACAGGATCTTTTGGGTATTCACCGTGCCCGCCGCCACCACCACGCGGGAAGCGTGCAGCCTCTCGGGGTGACGCGAGCGTAGGTCGCGGTAGTGAGCTACGTAGCCGCCTTCGGACTCTCCGATGAACTCGACCGCACAGAGGTCCCGCAGAACGGCGCCCGCCCGCATCGCGGCCGGGATCAGGGTGAGGTCCAGGCTGTTCTTAGCTCCCCGGTTACACCCCGGCGTGCAGTTGTTGCAGAAGTTGCAGTTCCGCTGCGCTACCCCGAAACGGTTCTCGATCACCTGGTCGGCGTCGGGCCCGTCGCCCCACTGGATCGCCTCCGATAGATAGCCGAAGCGCATCCCGAGCTCCGGGGCACACTTCTCCAGGTGCCTCGACGCATCGATTCGCGTCGGGCAAGGGGTGGGCTGGAGCGCGCCCTCGATGGAAAGGAAGTACTTTTCCATCTCGCTCTTGGTGATTTCGAGCGGGAACGCGTCGAAGAAGTCGTCAGGCGGTCGCTGGGAAAGGCCCCCGTAGACCAGAGACGAGCCACCGACCCCGATCCCGTTCATCACCTTCGCTCCCGTGAAGAGGTGGACCTCGATGAGGCCCCTCTTGGACAGGCGCAGAGTGAGCCCGTTGCGCCCGCGAGGCGTGTGGATGCTGTTCACCGAGCGCGCCAAGGCCACCGGCGACTCCGGA
>DAOUZG010000158.1 GCA_030665705.1 Deltaproteobacteria bacterium
ACGGGCGTCAGGTAGAGGTTCCGCTCGAAACCCGAGCTCTGCCGCGAGAACGCGAGTCCGCTGGCAAAGAGGCCGGCACGCCTCCACACGGCCGCCCCGACACGGATAGGCCCTTCTCCCGGTCGGGGATGAAACCGCGATACGAGCCGAGTCATGTTCGTTGGGTCGGCGTCGAGGTTCGCGTCGGATGCCACCCCTGCGTCGAGCCCGTCCAGTAAGAAGTAGTCATCGTCTCCGGAGGCTGCACGCAGGGCCACGCCCAGCGCATAGTCGCTGCTGATGTCGCTCGCTCCGAACCCGAGGTTGGGGTGGTGCGGGGACCCACTCACGAACATGGTGATCGCGAACCCGGTGGGCTTGTACTGAAGCGTGAGCATCTTGTGGGTCGGTTCGATCGGCTCACCCTCATCATCCCGAATCACGTGCGTGATCGCGTGCTGGGCCTCGGCACGACTGATCGACACCGACGTGCTCCCGGTCACCAGAACCCCCTCACGCACGACCCAGACCGGGCGGATGGCCTCGACCCCGTTCGGGAAGAGCACCATGACGTCCAGGATCCCCGTTGAGACTTGAACATCGAACACCGGCACGCCCGGCGACCCGATGAACCGGGCGAAGGACTCCCGGTTGTGCACCATGACGGCGATCGGAATCACGTCGAATTCGAGACGGAGCACGGGCGGCTGCTTCATGAATGCAAACGGAATCCGCTGGACCTGCGACCCGGAATCGACGAGGACGGCACCCTCGTGTGCAAAGGGCAACGAACCGACGCCGGGGACGGTGGCGTTGTTCACCACCAGCTCGACGTCGACCATCGTGGACGTCCCGCTATTCAGGCTGAACTCGCTCGGCGTGAGATTCACCTGCACCCCCTCCGGTAGCTCGGTCACGCCGAGGCTGTAGGAATGCGCGGCGTCGTCGCGGTTTCGGACTATCAGGGTCCGATTGACGACCCAGATCTCCTGAGTCAGATCGGAGTCGCCGAAGCTCAACGTGGCGGGCTCGAGGATCGTATGGGCCGCGGCCGCCGCCGGAATGTCGACTCGCCCTGCGCCGACCTCCATGACGCCCAGGGGGAGCTCCATCGCGTTGTTGACGAGAAGAGATTTGACCTCGGCAGGGGTCAGGTCGGGAGCGAGTCCCCGCACCAGAGCTGCGGAGCCGGAGACGTGGGGCGTCGCCATCGACGTGCCCGAGATGGCGATGTGGACCTGGTCGAGACAGGTGGGGCCGAGTCCGGTGCCTTCGGCACGCGTCGAGCAGATGGCCACACCCGGGGCAGCGATCTCGGGCTTGATCAGCAACGTGCGGTTGGCCGGCCCCCGCGAGCTGAAGGAGGCGCGCCGGTCGAAGTCGTCCGTCGCGCCCACCGTCAGCACCGACGGTGCAGCACCGGGTGTCAGGATCGTGAAAAAGCCCCCGGAGTTCCCGGCTGCGGCTACCACGACGGTGCCGGCTGCGATCGCGTTCTCCGCCGCCTGGGTGAGAGGACTGTCCTCCTCGGTGTCCTGCCCCCCCAGACTCATGCTGATCACGTCCGCACGGTCACTCGTGTCTCCGTCTCCGTCCGGATCGACCGCGCGCTCTATTCCCGCAATGACAACGGATCCGTCCCCGGACCCGGAGGCGTTCAGAACTTTGTAGGCCAGGAGCCGCGCTCCGGGGGCGACACCGCGCAGAACGGGGTGCGTACCGGCAGCGATTCCCGCGCAGTGCGTCCCGTGCCCGTTGTCATCCATCGGATCCGCATCGTTGTTGGAGAAGTCGAAGCCCCCGATCACCTTGCAGCCCGGCCCTATACAGCCACCGAGATCGGGATGGGTGTAGTCCACTCCCGTGTCGATGATCGCAATCACCATACCCTCGCCGGTGTACCCGTAGTCGCCCCAGACCTGGGGCGCACCGATGAGAGGAGCGCTGACGTCGAGCGTGGCCCGCACTTCCGGATCGGCATGAACCGCGCGTACGTCCGGCAGTCGGAGGATCTCCTCCTGTTCCGCTCGCGAGAGTGATGCCGCGAAGCCGTTGAACACCTTGGAGTACTCGCGGCGGATTACCTGGGACCGCAGGACCGCTCGGCCCCGCCTGCGTTCCGCGATCCCGACCACTTCCGAGCGAACACGCGCGTGCTCTGCGGCGAGCTGCTTTCTGGCCCAGGTCACCTCAGGGGCGCCCCGCCGTAGCCCACCGAGTCGTCGGATCGCCGCTCGCTTCAGAAGTGGTCGCGATCGTAGCTCGACGATCACGAGCTCGGGTTCATCCGAAATCACCTCGGTGACCACCCGGCGGGTCTCTCCGTCCCCCTCGATCCCCTGCACGACGACGGCGTCGGGCGCCAGAACCCGCTCTCGAGTTCCCTGGGGACCGGTCTCGATGAGAAGGAGTGGATCGCTCGCCGGCTCCGTCGCGCGGGCGAGCGACCAGCCAACAAGACAAACGCCGCTCGAGACCAACGCCAGGACGGCGAGAGTCGGGAGAATGCTCCGCTGCACGAGACGACCCGCCCGAGCCTGAGGCGGCATTTTGCGTCTCCAAGTCTGCGGGAAAAAGGAACTTTATGGATTCTTGCACGGGTCTGCCGGCGCTGTCATCCCCTATGTCGTAAAGATGGTCACCGGTCCGACCACTGATCCTCGTAGGAGGAAGCTCTCTTGCAATGAGGCTGTAAGGAGTTTTGTGATTGCTTCGCTGGGGTCGACTTTGATGCTACTAGAGAGTTGAACTCTCGTTGCTACACGTCGCCACGTCGCCACAGGGAGAAGGGCCGACTCCGCCCCGTCAGTTAGCGGGATTCATGCGGGATGCGCTCCTGCAGCTCCTCTAGCGGCACCTCGAGGATTCCCACGTCGGCATCTGGACCGAGCGGGATCGGAAGCACGGGTACGCCGCGGCAGTGGCCATCCACGCAGAGCCCTCGTTGGAACATACAGAGCGGAATGGCTCTCGGGCAGCCGTCCTCGAGGTAGGTCGAGCAGATACGCTCGTCGAGGCGACGCACGATCTTCCCGACACGGTGCCGATAACGCCGGTTCACCCAGGCGCCGCACGTTCCCTGGCACTCGGTGCTCGTGTTTGCGAGCGCGCACTCGCGGTGCGCCTCGCAACGGCTCGCCCTCTTCACTAGATCTTCGATCCTTCCGGTGACCGTCCGGCGCCGCTCCTCACAGG
The DNA here is from genome assembly GCA_030665705.1 of Deltaproteobacteria bacterium. Lineage (GTDB taxonomy): Bacteria > Myxococcota_A > UBA9160 > SZUA-336 > SZUA-336 > DAOUZG01. The sequence continues at coordinate 3,175 of DAOUZG010000158.1, forward strand.
TCGGCCCGTCGCAGCGGGGCACGCAGACCGAGAAGACGCAGTCGTCGCACCCCGGACAGCTCGACACGCAGACGCAGCGCTCGTCGCGCCCACAGCTCGTCTCCGAATCACACCGGTACGGGACCGGCGCTCCCTCCGGGATGCAGACCGCGGGACCGCAGTCCTCGCAGAACTTGCAGCTCGCTGTGCACGAGCAGACGCGCCCCTCCCCGCAGACGTCCGCGGAAAGACCATCCCTGCCGCACAGCCACACCTCTTCGCTGCAGCGTTCCTCGCACCGATCGAACCTCGGGACGTCGTCGCACCGGGTTCCCTCGGGGCACTCCTCCCCGATACAGCAGGAGACGGGGAAGTCGGACGGGGCCATCAGACGGTCGCCGTGCTGGCAGAACGCTCCAGGCGGGCACGGGTCCCGCTCGCAGCAATAGATGGGGGCGAAGCCCGCGAGGCAGCGGCCTTCGAAGCAGCCGAGCCCGGGCGGGCACTCACACGCCGTGCGGCACTCGGGCCCACCATCCGGGACGCATACCCACACGGCACAGTCCAGACAGGTCGGACAGCTCGGGACGCACTTACAGCTGGAGCCGGGGGGACACGGATCGATGGGAGTGGCCGCTTCCAGACTGATCACCGGGAAGGGGCGGCAGATGGAAATGGGCGGCTCGCAAACCGGAGCGTACGCCGGGATGCCGCTCTCCTGGGCGCCGGCCGTCCCGGCGAGCATCCAGCCGAACCCCAAGAGCCACACGACCCATACTCTTCTCGTCTTCATCGGAGCCCCTCCGCGAGAGCTAGCCGAACCCTGCCCTGCTCCCCATTTAACCGTTCAGTGGCCCCGAGGTTGCGCGATGTGGCGGTGGCCGGGGACCGCTACCGGGGGCTTTGCCTGCGGATCTCCTCGACCAGCTTCTGGTAGCTCGCGTGCCGCGGAGCGGGCAGGTCCCCCGATTCCACCGCCCGGCGAACCGCACACTCCGGCTCCTGGTCGTGGCGGCAGTCCCGGAAGTGGCAGTCGGGCGCAACGCGGGCGATTTCTGGATAGACGCGATCGAGGAACTGCGGGTCGATGGGACCCGTCGCAACCTCCCGGACCCCCGGGGTATCGACGACGATCGCCTCTCCGGGGAGCCGGAGGAGGGCCGCGCGGGCGGTCGTGTGGCGCCCCTTGCGCCTCCGGGCGGAGACCTCGCGCGTCTCGAGCCGGAGCTCCGGATCGAGGGCGTTGAGGAGAGATGATTTTCCGACTCCGCTCGGGCCGGCAAGCACGGTCCGGGTGCCGACCAGGTGCGCCCGAAGAGCTTCGAGCCCCTCCCCGGTCTCCGCCGACACCGCGCAGATCGGCACGACGGCCTCGAACCCGCGGATCTCCTCTGGAAGAGGCTCCCCGTGGCAGAGGTCAATCTTGTTCACCGCCAGGAGCGCCTCGAGTCCGCCCGCAAATGCTGCCAGCAGGAACCGATCGACGAAGCCGGGGCTGAATCGGGGCTCGGCAACGGACATGACGATGGCGAGGACATCCATGTTGGCCGCAATCACGTGCTCCCGTCGAGGATCATCGCGCGGTCGTTGGCGGGCGAGCTGGGTGCGACGCGGCATCAGCTCGAGCACGATCCCCCGATCCGAGTCGAACGTCACCTCGTCCCCGACTGCGAGCGCGAGCTCCCGTACCGCGTGCCGCCCTACCAGCCTGAGCTCCACGACCTGCTCCCGGTGGGCCACCTCGCAGCCGCCCCGGAAGACCGTGATCACGATCCCGACGGGCGGCGCATCCCCCCGGCTCATCGCTCCGTCCTCGCCCGCTCCACGAGCCAGTCGAACAGCCGCCGCTGGAGCGGCTCCGCCTCCACCTGCAGCTCGGGGTGCCACTGAACGCCCACGGTGAGGGGGTGGCCTTCGTAAACCAGACCCTCGAGCACGCCATCGGGGGCGTACGCGATCGGCCGCAGCCCCCGGCCGAGCTTGCCGACTTCCTGGTGGTGCCACGAGCAGACCTCGACCCGTCGTTCCCCGTAGATCTCGGCAAGCGGTCCTTCCGGGTCGAGC
>DAOUZG010000233.1 GCA_030665705.1 Deltaproteobacteria bacterium
GGAGGAGCCGGGTGACGTACTCGCGCTCGAACGAACGCTTCGCCTCCCGGAACGACGGAATCCCGTCCGGGGAGGACCAGCCGAGCACGAAGTCGGACGGCTGGATCTCGTCGCTGCGGGCGAGCCCGACGGCTGCTCGGATCTGCTCCCGCAGCTCGCGCTCGTTGCGGGGCCAGTCATAGCTCACCAGCCGCTGCTGAGCCGCGCTCGAAAGTGCGCGGACGGGACAGGGGCGTCCCGTCTGGCTCTCGACCTCCTCGCGAATCTCTGCGAGAGCCTGGGCCGCGATGAGCGGCACATCCTCAGGGCGTTCCCGTAGCGGTGGAATTCGGATCTCGAACGTCCCGAGCCGGTCGGCAAGCGTGCGGATGAGCTGCCCCGCCCGAACCTCCGTATCGAGTGGTGTCGATCCGCTCCCGATCACCCGACACTCAACAGTGACATCGGATTGTCCACCGAGGCGGCGAAACCGACCCGAGGCCAGCAGGTGCGCAATCTCCTCCTGCAGATCCTTCGAGAGTCCTTCGATCCCGTCGAGCAGCAGGGTGCCCTGGCGGCTCCGCGCGAGAACCCCGTCGTGTGAGGACGGAAGTCCCTGGATGGCGCCTGCTTCCGCGCCGAACAGCTCCCTCCGCGCCAGATTCCCCGGCACGGCCGAGATGTCCAGGACCGAAAACGCCCCGTTGGCCCAAGCGCTCGCTTCGTGGATGAGTCGGCCGACGAGATCCCGCTCGACGCCTTCCTCTCCGTAGATCCAAAGCGGATAGCGCTCACGGCCAGCGATGGCGATCTGCTCGAGCAGGGCGCGAGCCGCCGTGCTGGTTCCGATGAGGTTTCCCTCTTGTCGGCGCGCGCGACCGCCGCGCGCGGACTCGGTCTGTTCCGACATTTCCCTTCCCCCCCGGATGGACTCCCGCCCAAGAGCGACTCACCCGACCACCCTCGGCGCCAGAGGGTGGCGAAAGTGCAGGTGCTGTCAAGATTTTTCGAGTCTCGGGTCTCGTTCCTCCGGCGTGATAGTCTTGGGGTTCTCCCTCCCGTATTCTCCCCCGATTCCTCCATGGGGTAAAGGCCGTGGGTCTGATCCGGGTTCTCCCCGAAGAACTGGCGAACCGCATCGCAGCCGGTGAGGTCGTCGAACGCCCTGCATCCGTGGTTAAGGAGTTGGTCGAGAACGCGCTCGATGCGGAGGCGACGCGGATCGAGGTCGCCGTCACCGGTGGAGGAATTCGCTCGATTTCGGTCACCGATGACGGGACAGGCCTCGGACCCGAGGATGCGGAGCTCGCTTTCCAACGCCACGCGACGAGCAAAATCCGGAGCGAGGGGGACCTCGCTCGCGTCGAGACGCTCGGCTTCCGGGGGGAAGCCCTTCCGAGTATCGCCTCGGTGGCGCGAGTTCGGATGCGGAGTCGGCAGCGCGGCGCGGAGGCGGGGGTGGAGGTGATCGGCGAAGGGGACGGTATCCGAGAGGTCCGACCAGTGGGGTGCCCCGAAGGAACACGCGTCGAGGTCGTGGAGCTGTTCGGCCGGGTACCCGCACGCCGCAAATTTCTCAAGTCCGAGATCACAGAAGCGTCGCACGTGCTGCGTTGGCTCGAGAGAATCGCCCTCGTCCGCCCCGATCTCCGGATCTCGCTCGAGCGCGATGGCCGGCCGGTTCTCCAGTACCTCCCGACTGCTGACCCCCGCGAGCGGCTGATCGCGGTGCTCCCGCCGTCGTTCGGGGAGCGGCTGCTCCCGGTGGAGGCGGATGTAGGCCGCGCCCGCATGACAGGATTTGGATCCCCCACGGATCTCACCCGTGGAAGCACCGGGGATATCTACCTGTACGTCAACGCCCGGCCCGTTCGCGACCGACTGCTGCTGCAAGCCGTTCGCGAGGCCTACCGCGATGCCCTCCCGCCAGGCCGACACCCGGTGGTGGTGCTTTTTCTCCAGGTCGAGCCCGACGACCTAGACGTGAACGTGCACCCGGCCAAGTGGGAGGTCCGTTTCCGGGATCCGGGATCGGTCCACCGGCTCGTGCGCGAAGGGGTCCGGCGTGCCGTCGGGGCGGAGAGGGTGCTCTATCCGACGGAGAGCCAGGTGCGCACGCCCCTGGTCCGGGAGACCGGGCTGTTCCCGCCTCCGGATCGCTTGCTCGGCGAGCCGCCGACCCGCGACGGAGAGCCGGTGCCGCCCCCTGAGGACCTCGGGGAGCCCCACGCGGGGCTCGATGCGAGAGAGAGGCAGGGCCCCGTTCCCTTCGCTTCCCTACGCTACGTGGGGACGGTGCTCGGCACCTACCTCGTGCTCGAGCGCCCCGGTGGACTCGTGCTGCTCGATCAGCACGCCGCTCACGAGCGCGTTCTCTACGAGCGGCTGCGCGAAGCCTGGTTCGGGGGGAAGGTTGAACGCCAGGCGCTCCTCCTCCCGGTCTGGATCGAACTCCCCCGTTCGGCCGCCGAGCCGCTTCGCGTGTACGCCGAAGAGCTCGCGCGGGCGGGCTTCGAGATCGACGTGGCAGAGGGGGGCGTGCGCGGGGGACTTCGTGTCGGACTTCGCACGGTACCGGCCGTGCTCGCGCACCACCCCCCGCGCGAGGGGTGGGGGGAACTTCTCCAGGAAACGGCCGCTGCACTGCGCGAGCCGGAAGGCGCCGACAGCCGCGAGGGGCTCGAGGCAGGGGTGCACGCCGCGCTTGCCACCGCTGCGTGTCACGCGGCCTGCCGAAAGGGAGATCTCCTGGATGTGCGGGAGGTTCAGGCGCTTTTGGAAGCGCTCGATCGCAACGTCTGGTTCCCGACCTGCCCTCACGGCCGACCGCTCCTCGCCCTCCTCGACGAGGACGAGCTGGCGCGCCGGTTCTTGCGGAGGTAGCGGGGCGGGCCGATGCCGCAACGCCCCCCGGTGCTCGCGATCGTCGGCCCTACCGGGACCGGTAAGACCGAACTCGCCTGCGCGGTTGCCCGGCGCACCGGAGCGGAGGTCATCGGCGCGGACTCGAGGCAGGTCTACCGGTACATGGACGTCGGGACCGCCAAGCCCGCGGCGGAGCTTCTCGCGGAGATCCCGCACCACGCGATCGACGTGGTGAACCCGGACGAGCCGATGTCGGCAGGTCGGTACGCGGAGCTCGCGCGCGAGGCCGCGCGGGGCATCCACGCGCGCGGTCGCCCGATCCTGCTCTGCGGCGGCTCGGGCCTCTACGCCCGGGCGTTTGCCGGTGGGCTCGTGCCCGGCCTCGAGTCGAACCCCGAGGTGCGGCGGGCTCTCGAACAACGCCCCACGGCTGAGCTTCGAGCGGAGCTCCAGAAGAGGGACCCGTGCGCTGCCGACCGCATCCACCCGAACGACCGGGTTCGCCTCATACGGGCGCTCGAGGTTGCGGAGGTCTCAGCGGGTCCGCTCTCCGAGCGCCACGACGCGCACCGGTTCGGCGATCGCCCCTTCGACGTGCGATGGCTCGGGCTGGATCTCGAGCGGGACCTGCTCTGGCGCGGCCTCAGAGAGCGGGTGGACCGGATGTTTGGGGAGGGGCTGGTGGACGAAGTCCGGGGCCTGCACGCGGCCGG
>DAOUZG010000053.1 GCA_030665705.1 Deltaproteobacteria bacterium
GGCTCTCCTCGGCGAAGCGCATCGCCTCCTGGACCGTCTGGTCCACCTCGCGGTGGATCTCGTCGAGACGTGCCTGGTCCACGATCGCCGTCTGGAGCAGGTGCTTCGCGAGCCGCGGGATCGGGTCGCGCTTGCGCCAGAGCTCCTCCTCGGCGCGGCTTCGGTAGCGTCCGGGATCGGTCATCGAGTGACCCTGGTAGCGATAGCAGCGCGCCTCGATGAGGGCGGGGCCGCCCCCCTCCCGGACCCGGCGAACCACGTCGTCACACTGTGCCCGCACGGCCAGCACGTCCATGCCGTTCACCTGGTAGCCGGGGATCCCGTAGCCCTGGGCCCGACGGTAGATGTCGGTGTAGGAGGAGGAGATCCGCACGTCCGTCCCGATTCCGTAGAAGTTGTTCTCGCAGACGAAGACGATCGGAAGGCTCCAGAGCTTTGCCAGGTTCACGGCCTCGTGCCAGACACCCTGGTTCGTCGCCCCGTCCCCGAAGAAGCACATGACGACGCGGTCCTCGCCACGGAGCTGAATCGCGAGGGCCGCTCCGGCTCCGATCGGCACGTTCCCCCCGACGATTCCGTAGCCGCCGAGGAAGTAGCGGTCGGCGTCGAAGAAGTGCATCGATCCGCCCTTCCCCTTACACACCCCGGTGGCTCGCCCGTAGAGCTCCGCCATGAGCAGCTTGGGCGGCGTGCCGCGGCAAAGCGCGTGGCCGTGATCCCGATAGGTGTCGATCACGTAGTCGTCGTGGTTGAGCGCGGAGACGGCGCCCGCGGCCACCGCTTCCTGTCCGATGTAGAGGTGCGTGAACCCGCCGATGAACCCCTCCGCGTAGGCCTCGGCCACACCCTCTTCGAAGCGGCGGATCAGCGCCATCGTCCGATAGATCTGGACCTTGCCGGCAGAGGGCAGCTCCATCGCCTTCCTCCCCTTTTCAGTGAATACGGCCCGACTGTCGGGTCGTTACACCTCGAAGTCGCCCGCCTCCAGGTACCGCGCGACGCGGTACAGGAACCCGTTCCCCGTTACACCGTCGATCACCCGGTGGTCATACGAGACAGTGAGGTACATCATCGGACGGATCGCGATCTGCGCCTCACCTTCCGTCTCGACCACCACGGGTCGCTTCTGCACCTGTCCCACCCGAAGGATACCGACCTGCGGCTGGTTAATCACCGCAAAGCCGAAAAGGTTCCCCTCGCGGCCGGGGTTGGTGACCGCAAACGTCCCCCCTTGCAGCTCGTCCGCCGAGAGCTGTCGAAGCCGAGCGCGCCCGGCCAGGTCTTCGACCGTACGGGCGAGCCCGATAAGCGAGAGGCGATCCGCGTCTCGAACCACCGGCACGACGAGGCCGCGTTCTGTTTCAACCGCGACCCCGATGTGGATTCCGGTCCGTTCGACGACGGTCTCGCCCACGACCGTCGAGTTCATGCGGGGATAATCCCGGATCGCCCGCACCACGGCCTGCACGATGAACGGCAGATACGTCAGCTTGAACCCCTGGGCCCGCTCGAACTCCGCCTTCACGCGGTCGCGCAGAGCCACGACCCGGTGGAGGTCGACCTCGGCCACGATTCCGACGTGGGGCGAGACGATCTTGCTGACGACCATGTGCTCCGCCGTCCGACGCCGGATCGTGTTGAAGGGGATCACCCGATCCCCCTCTCGGGCCGTGTAGGTGGGGACGCGCATGCGCGCGAGGAACTCGAGCAGCGAGCCGGGCGGCGCCGCAGTCGGCTGCGCAGCCGCAGGGCGGGCCGCCGCAGGAGTGGGCGAAGCGGCCGGAGCCTCCTCGGCGGAGCGCGACTGCTCGAGGTAGGCGAGCAGATCCTCCCGGGTGACGCGGCCGTCAGCGCTTTCGGTGGGGACCTCCTCGAGATCGACACCGTGCTCGGCCGCCATGCGCTGGACGAGCGGGGAGTAGCGTCGGCGGCCCTCCTCGGGAGCAGACTCCGCCGCCCCGGGAGCTGCGGGCTCAGACGGACGAGCCGCGACTGGAGCCCCCGGCTCGGTCATCCCTTCGGGGGCCGCACCTCGGACCGTGTCCTGGGCCGTCTCCTGGGCCTTCTCCTCGGCCGGCGCCTCGGCTGAGGGCGGCGCGGCCACAGGCTGGGCTTCCGGATCGATCACCGCGATCTCGGTGCCCACATCGACGGTCTGCCCTTCGGGGATCAGGATGCTGACCACCACACCGGTCTCCGGGGCCGGAATCTCGGCGTCGACCTTGTCCGTGCTGATCTCGCAGAGGATCTGGTCCTTCTCGACGCGCTCGCCCTCCCGGACGACCCATCGCTCGATGGTGCCCTCGACGACGCTCTCCCCCATCTGGGGCATCGTCACGGTGACCGGCATCGAAGACTCTCCTCCCCCGCGACTTCAGAAGTTGATCGATCGCCCTTCGGCCGCGAGGGCCGCTTCCTTGATCGCCTCGGAGAGCGTGGGATGGGCATGACAGGCCTCTCCAACCTCGCGCACGGTCGCCTCGAGGTTCATCGCGACCGTGACCTCCGCCACGAGCTCCGTCACGCCCGTGCCGATCGCCTGGCACCCCAGGATCTCCCCGTAGCGACTGTCCACGACGAGCTTTACGAATCCATCGGTGTGGCCGGTGGCAACGGCTTTGCCGATCGCGCCGAACGGGAACTTGCCCACGTGGACGTCGTGGCCCGCCGCCCTGGCTTCCTCCTCCGAGAGCCCGACGCTCGCGACCTGAGGCTGGCAGTAGATGCACGCGGGCACCCGCTGAAGGTTGAGGGGCTGCTTACGCTCCCCGGCCATGAACTCGACGGCCGCGCTTCCCTCCTCCGACGCCTTGTGCGCGAGGAGCGGCGGCCCGCTCACGTCGCCGATGGCCCAGACCCCATCGGCCGTGGTCCGGTAGTCGGTGCCCACACGGACGAACCCCCGGTCGGTTTCGACCCCGACCTTCTCGAGCCCGAGCTCTTCGACGATCGCCTTGCGACCGACCGCGAACAGCACCTGATCGACCCGAAGCTCGTCCTCGCCCTTCGGCCCCTCGACGGTGACCACGACGCGGTCATCGTGGACCTCGAGCGACTTGAAGAAGGTACGGGTTCGCACGTCGACCTTCCGACGGGTAAGCGACCGCTCGAGCGTTCGCGCCACCTCGGCATCCATGCCGGGCAGCAGCTGCTCCAGGAGCTCGATGAGGATCACCCGCGATCCGTACGCCTGGTACGCGTAGGCAAACTCGACGCCGACGGCGCCGCCTCCGATCACGACGATCGAGCCGGGAAGCTCGCGCGACTCGAGCGCCTCGCGGCTCGTCAGCACGCGCTTGCCGTCGACCGTGACCCCGGGCAGGACCCACTCTCTCGAGCCGGTCGCGAGCAGGATGTGGCGGGCCTCGAGCGCCGTCTCGCCCTCTTCGCCCTTCACGACCACCTGGCCCGAGCCTGCGAGCGAGCCCCAGCCCGCGTAGACGTCGATCTTGTTCTTCTTCATCAGGGTGCCGACGCCCCGGTGGAGTCGATCCGCGGCGGCCCGACTCGCGTCGATGACGGCCCCGAAATCGGGGGTCAGACCTTGAACCCGGAGCCCCGGCACGCCCTGTCGAACCGCCTCGTAGAGCTCCGCCGCCGAGAGGATGGCCTTGGACGGGATGCAGCCCCAGTTGAGACAGACGCCGCCGAGGCGGTCCGCCTCCACAATCGCGACCCGCATCTCGAGCTGCGCGGCGCGGATGGCCGCCACGTAGCCGCCGGGGCCCGATCCAATTACCGCAAGGTCGTAGGTGTTCATACCGGGAGACTCCCTGTCAGCGTGCTCCAAGGCTCATCGCGCTGCAACAGAGGCCGCTCGAGCCACGGTCCACAGAAAGAGAACGGTCAGGGGACCGCCTTCTCGATGATGGGAAGCTCGAGGTCGGCGGTCTCCCGATGGCGCGGACGGTTCCAGCCGGGGGAGGCCTGTACCAGCCTCTGGAGCTTGATCAGCCCGTCGAAGACGGCCTCCGGACGCGGCGGGCAGCCGGGGACGTAGATATCCACGGGGATGATCGTATCGATCCCCTGAACGGTCGAGTAGTTGTTGTACGGCCCACCCGAGCAGGTACAGGCCCCGAAGGCCATCACCCATTTCGGCTCCGCCATCTGGTCGTAGACCTTCTTGAGGATCGGGCCCTGGCGATGGCTGATCGTCCCGACCACCATCAGAAGGTCGGCCTGGCGGGGCGAGAACCGGGGCAGCGCCGCCCCGAAGCGGTCGCTGTCGTAGCGCGGTCCCGCGTACGACATGAACTCCATCCCGCAGCAGGCCGTCACGAAGGGGTAGAGGAAGAACGAGTACTTCCTTCCCCAGTTGATGACGGCATCCACACGCGTGGGCACGAAGCTGTCGTCGCCCTGCCTGAGGATCTCGCGCTTCTCGCCCATGGATGGGCGAGTATAGCCGTTCGGGTATCCTAGCTCCCATGCGGAGCTTCGGAGCGTGGCTGGTTCACCTCTATACGGCCTCGTCCGCACTATTCGGGGTTTGGGCGATCGTGGCGATCTTCTCGCACGAGTTCCGCCTGGCCATCTACCTGATGATCCTCACGCTCGTGATCGACTCGACCGACGGGGCGCTCGCGAGAGCGACCCAGGTTTCGCGGCGGATCCCCTGGTTCGATGGACGCCGGCTCGACGACATCTGTGACTTTTTCACGTACGTGATTGTCCCCGCGTGCTTCCTGATCGAGGCAGAGCTTCTCCCCCACCCCGCGTGGATCGCTGCTCCCGTGCTCGCCTCCTGCTACGGCTTTAGCCACGCCGAGGCCAAGACCACCGACCACTACTTCCGGGGCTTTCCGTCCTATTGGAACGTGGTGGCCATGTACCTTTACCTGCTCGGGGTGCGACCGGAGGTGGGGCTGGCCGTGCTGCTCGGGTTCTCGTTCGCCGTCTTCGTCCCCCTCCGCTACATCTACCCGAGCCAGACGCGCTTTCTCCGGCCGGTGAGCTGCGCCGTCCTGGGCCTCTGGATCCTCGTCTTCTCGTGGGTCGGGGTCCGACCCGATCCGGACCCCCTCTGGGTCCGCTGGACGCTGCTCGGCCCCGCCTACTACCTGGCGCTTTCGGCCTGCCTGAACGTCTACCGGCCAGAGGAGACTGCAGGATGAGGACCTTTCAGCTTCCCGGGGATCAGGTGCCCGTCGTCGCCGAGGCCGAGCTCGTCGTGGCCGGGGGCGGCTCGGCTGGCTGTTCCGCCGCGGTGACCGCCGCGCGCGAGGGGCTTCGGACCTTCCTCATCGAGGACATGCCCTTCTTCGGAGGCATGAGCACGGGCGGCGCGGTCGGCACGTACTGCGGCTTCTACGTGCGGGAGCGCGACGACTCCATGACCCCCTCGGTCGGCGGGCTCCCTCTGGAGATCGCGCAGACGCTCCTCGAGCGGCGGCAGGCCTACGGGCCGGTACCGGTCCAGGAGTCGGCGGCACTCCCCTACGTGCCCTGGGGGGTGAAGCGTCTCCTCGACGAGCTCGTGGCCTCGGAACCGAACCTCACGACGCTACTCCACGCGCGACTGACCCACACGCGGTTTCGCGACGGTCGACTCGACGGGGTCGTCGTGGAGACCCGCCAGGGGCGGCTCGCGATCATGGCGGGAGCCTTCATCGATGCCACGGGCGATGCCGCGCTCACACGGGCCTGCGGGCTCTCCGTCGTGCGCCACGCCGACCTCCAGTTCCCGTCGATGATGTTTACGATGCAAAACGTCGACACGCAGCGGGCGCTCCAGAACTTCGGTCAGCTCCAGACCGCGATCGAAGAGAGCTTCGAGGAGGAGAAGCTCCCGCGGCGGGGCGGACACATCATCCCCACCGGGCGACCCGGGGAGATACAGGTCGCGCTTTCGCGCGTCTCCTTCGAGGGGAGACCCCTCGACGCGAGTAAGGCAGAGGAGCTCACAGCCGGCGAGATCGAGGGCCGCGCGCAGGCAGAGCGACTGGCCGATTTCCTCCGTCGCAAGATGCCGGGCTTCGAGGAGGCCTTCCTGGCCGACACCGCGACGCGGCTCGGGATCCGGGAGACGGTGCACATCGAGGGGCTCTACAGCCTCACGGGGGAAGACGTGCTCGGTCTCGAGAAGCCCGTCGACGGGATCGGGCGCTGCGCGTGGCCGATGGAGCTGCACGTGCCGGGCGGGGAGACGGTGTGGAAAGTCCTCCCCCGCGGTGAGTACTACACCGTCCCGTTCCGGTGCCTGGTGCCCCGTGGGGCGGAGAACCTCCTCGCCGTGGGTCGGTGCATCTCCGCGACCCGGGAAGGGTTCGCGAGCGCACGGGTCATCGGTCCCTGCATGCTCGAGGGACAGGCCGCTGGGATCGCGGCCGTCCACGCGGTGCGGAAGGGAACCGCCTTTCCAGAGCTCGACGTGGGGGCGGTTCGGAGCCGCCTGTCGAAGCTCGCCGTTCCGCTCTGAGCTCCGCACCCCGAGGGAGCAGGAACCGCCCCCGGGGCGGCATTCCCCCTGATCCCCGGCCGGGCTACTTTTGGGGCCGTGACGGTCGACACGCGCCGAATCCTCCTCGCGAGTCCCCGCGGCTTCTGCGCCGGGGTGGATCGCGCCATCGAGATCGTGGAGCTGGCGCTCGAGGTGTACGGCCCTCCCGTCTACGTCCGCCACGAGATCGTCCACAACCGCCACGTCGTCCGCTCGCTCCTGGCCAAAGGGGCGCGCTTCGTCGAGGAGGTGTCGGAGGCCCCGGCGGGGAGCCGCCTCGTGTTCAGCGCACACGGGGTCTCTCCCTCGGTTCGCGCGGAAGCTGAGCAGCGCAACCTTCAGACCCTCGATGCGACCTGCCCGCTCGTAACCAAGGTCCACCTCGAGGCCGAGCGCTACGCTCGTAAGGACTATGAAATCGTCCTGGTGGGCCACCGAGGCCACGTGGAGGTAGAAGGGACGCTCGGGCACGCGCCGGACCGCATGGTCGTAGTGCAGACCGTGGAGGACGCCGAGCGGCTCGAGGTTCGGGATCCGGACCGGCTTGCCGTCCTCACGCAGACGACGCTGTCCGTCGACGATACGCGCGAGATCATCGGCGTCCTTCGCCGGCGTTTCCCGGCCATCCGCGAACCTTCCAAGGACGACATCTGCTACGCGACCCAGAACCGTCAGAATGCGGTCAAGGCCATCGCGGAGCAGGCGGAGCTCGTGCTCGTTGTCGGCGCGCCCTCCTCGAGTAACTCGAACCGGCTTGTCGAGGTGGCCCGTACTGCGGGATCCCGCGCGGTGCTCATCGAGGATGCCAGTGAGCTCGCCCCGGGATGGATCGATCGGGTCCAGACCATCGGTGTAGCGGCCGGCGCCTCGGCACCCGAGGGCCTCGTACAGGAAGTCCTCTCGCGGCTCCGCGAGCTCGGCTGCGGGGAGGTCGAGGAGGTCTCGATCGTCGACGAGCACGTCACCTTCGCGCTGCCCCCCGAGCTCCGGCGCGACGTGCCGGGCGCGACTCTCTAGTGTCCTGTCCCGGAAGTTCGCTTGCATTCCCGGCGGCCGTTGCATCCGTGCTCGCGGCGTTGCCCTCGCTCGGAATAACGACTGATATGCCTCGCTCGCGCGCCTTGCGAGCCCGGCGCCCCGGCCGCGGGAAACGCGTCGGAACTCCCGGGACAGGACACTAGGACCGTGGAGAGCCTGCGGGACGCCCTGCTCGCGGGGCTCGAGCAGGGTCGGGCGTCGCCGGCAGTGCTCGAGAGGCTGGGCGAGCCGGAGCCGTCCCGGGCGGCCGAGGCGTTTCGGCGTGCCGTCGCCGATCCGGACCTGGCCCCGACACGCGACGAGTGGGTACGCGAGCTGCTCGTGACGGCTCGTCCGGGCTTCGGCGCCCAGTGTCTGGAGGAGCTCGCACGTCGCTACCGACAGACCACCGGTCGGTCGCTCGATCTGACCGCCGCGCCGGCGCTCCCGCGCGTGCTCGGCTCGAGCGACTTCCTGGCGCGGCTGCTCCTGCGCCACCCGAACTGGGCCGACGAGCTCACCGGCGGGCGGCCGCCTCCCCCGTCCTCCGACCCCCTCGAGGCCGACTGGACCTCGATCCGGATCGCCAAGTACCAGGCGCTCCTGCGGATCGCAGCGCGAGACCTGTCCGATCGACCCTTCGAGCAAAGCTTGAGAGAGCTCTCGGATCTGGCTGATCGGTGTCTCGATGCGGCACTCCGGTGCGCTATGCGCGAGACCGGGGTGGAGCCCCCGGCTCTGCTGGCTCTCGGAAAGCTCGGGGGCCGCGAGCTCAACTTCGCCTCCGACGTGGACCTGCTCTTCATCTACGAGGCCGGCCCGGACGAGGATCACATCGAACGCAACGACCGCGTCTGCCGCCTCGTCCGCGTCCTGAAGCAGAACCTCGAGGCGCGCGGCGAGGACGGCTTCGCGTTCCGGGTCGACCTCGATCTCCGTCCGGAAGGGCGCACCGGCACGCTCGCCAACTCACTCGACGCGGCCCTCACCTACTACGAGACGTTCGGGGCGGAGTGGGAGCGCCAGATGCTCATCCGTGCCCGGCGGGTGGCCGGGCCGATCGAGCCGGCGCAGGCCTTCCTGGACGAGATCGGCCCCTTCGTCTACCGACGACTCATCGACCCCAGCGCAATTGGCGCTGTGCGCGAGATGAAGGACCGAATCGAGGCGGAGCGTCGACGGAGCGGACGCGACCTCGAGTTCGAGCTCAAGGAAGGTCCGGGCGGAATCCGAGACGTGGAGTTTCTGGTTCAGGCCCTGCAGATGTTCCACGGCGCCCGTGAGGAGACCCTGCGAACCGGGAACGTCCCGGACGCCTTGCTGGGCCTTCGGACAGCGGGAATCCTCCCCGAGGAGGTCGCAGGGGGTTTGCTCCACGCCTATCTCTGGCTCCGGCGGGCCGAGCACGCGGTGCAGATGGTGGAGGAGCGCCAGACACACCGCTTTCCACGCGACCGAGGGGCACAGGTCGCCCTGGCTCGACGGATGGGCTACCGCGACGAAGACGCAGCCGCGGCTCGCAACCGGCTGCTCGACGAGTGGACCAACACGCGCGCCGAGGTTCGCTCGCACTTCGAGGCGCTGGTCCTTCGCCGGAGCACCCAGGCGGGAGAAACGCCGTGAGCGCCGCCGTGGAGATCGGGCTCCAGGAGG
>DAOUZG010000149.1 GCA_030665705.1 Deltaproteobacteria bacterium
CGGCACGGCTCGTCTCCAAGCGGCTCCGGCCCCGAGCGCGGCTCGAGGAAGAGCTTCGGGCAACGCGCCTCATCCAGGGAGATCCCGCTCGTCTCGGGCAGGTGTTCCTCAATCTGCTCACCAATGCCCTCGAAGCGTGCGACCCGCCGGAACCGAGGCGCCACCGCATCCGCATCCGCACCGAGGACACACCCACCGGAGTCAGTGTCGAGGTGCAGGACACGGGACTCGGGATCCCACCGGATGTCGGAGCTCGGCTGTTCGAGCCCTTCTTCACGACGCGGGGATCGACCCGAGGCACCGGCCTCGGTCTCTACCTCAGCCGCCGCATCGTGGAGAATCACGGCGGGACCATGGATTACGAGTCGGAACCCGGAGCGGGAAGCGTGTTCCGGGTGCTACTGCCGGAACGGGCCGGAGAGATTTCGGGCGGCGGTCAGGACGGCTAAGCTCACGCTCGCTTGGAGGGGGTGATGACGACGCGCAAGACGGATCTCCCGGGAGTCGGGACCAAACACACACTGGATCTGGAGGGGAACGGCGAGCTCGTCGCCGTGCAACACCGCGTCGGGCACTGGGAGCTCGCCCGCGTCGACGCGGAGGGAAACGCGGCGCCGCTGGTGCGCCTGTCGGCCGACGAGGCCGCCGATCTCGGGCGGATCCTCGCACGAGAGGAGTCACCCGAGGAGGATCCCCGGCGCGAGATGCTGTTCCGGACGGTGGCGCTCGAGTGGGTGACGCTCGACGAGGGCTCTCCGCTCGGGGGGCAGACGCTTGCCGAGTCGGGCATTCGTGCTCGCACCGGGGCGTCGGTCATTGCGGTGGTCCGGGGCGAGGAGTCGATCCCGAACCCCCCACCCGACCTCCAGATCGAGACGGGTGATACGCTCGTCGTCCTCGGACGGCGCGAGCAGGTCGAGCGGTTCATCGAGACGTTTACACGATCCCCCGGATCAGCCTAGCTCGCGGTGGAGACGACCTTTTTTCAGTTCGCGCTCCTGCTCGGCGTCCTCGGGGTGGCCGCGCTGGCGTCGCTCGCCCTTCGGATGCCGGTGGTCCCCCTCTACATCGCGTCGGGCGTCGCGCTCGGGGGCTGGATCGAGCCCAGCGAGCTCGTCCACTTCCTCGGTTCGCTCGGGGTCGCGTTCCTGCTCTTCTCTCTGGGTCTCGAGTTCTCGGTCACCTCGCTTGCCCAGGCACCGGGACGATTCCTCCGGGCTGGATCCCTGGACTGGCTGCTGAGCTTTCCCATCGGGTTCGTTCTCGGGTGGCTGCTCGGGTGGTCGTGGCTCGAGTCGCTCTTTCTCGCCGGGATCGTCTACATGACCTCGAGCGCGGTCGTCTCGAAGTGCGTGGTGGAGTTCGGACGGGCCACACGCCCGGAGACCGAGACGATCCTGGGGATCATGGTCTTCGAGGACCTGGTCATTGCCGGGTTTCTGGTGATCCTGGGCGTGCTGGTGCCGGTCGCCGGCGCTGTGGGAGGTGCACAGGGGCTGTTGTTCTCCCTCGTTCGTGCAGCTGGGTTCGTCGCCGTACTGGTGATGCTTGCCTGGCGATTCCACGAACCCGTCGAAGCCCTGCTGCGTGCACGATCGGAGGAGAGTTTCACCCTCGTCCTGGTCGCCTTCGTGTTGCTCGTCGCCTCGGCCGCGCTCGCCTGCGGCCTCTCGGAGGCGATCGGCGCGTTTCTGGCGGGGCTCGTGGTGGGCGGAACAGGTCTCAAGGAGAAGGCCTCCCGGACCCTCGCACCGTTCCAGACGGTCTTCGCGGCACTGTTCTTCATCTCTTTCGGGACGCGGGTCAACCTCGGAAACCTCGGAGACGTGGCAGGGGTGGCCGTACTGCTTGTCCTGTTGGGGTTCGCGACCAAGACGTGCGGTGGCTTCCTGGCCGGCCGCTCCGTCGGACACTCCCCGCGGCTCTCGGTGGTCGTGGGACTCTCGCTCGTTCCGAAGGGCGAGTTCTCGATCGTCCTGGCAGCAATGGCGGCGGCCATCGCCCGCCCCGAGACCCGGATCGAGACGCTGACCGGGGTTTACGTTTTCACCCTCTCGATCCTCGGTCCCCTCGCGATGCGCGAGGCTGACCGGATCACGGACTTGATCCTCACCCGGTGGAGGCGACAGCGGGCGCCCGAGGAAGACTCCACGGCCTAAGACGTGCTCTCGTCCCACTCCCCAGGCGTGTAGAGCTCGAGCGCGAGCGCGTGGATCTCGGGTCCCATGAGATCCTGCAGCGCTCTGTACACTACTCGGTGTCTCTGCGTGCGGGAGCACCCTTCGAACTCTGACGACGCGAGCCGCACACGGAAATGCCCCCCTCCGGAGGCCGCCCCCGGGTGGCCCCGGTGGAGCTCGCTCTCGTCCACGACTTCGAGATATTCGGGCGCGAGCGCCGCCCGCAGCTTTGCCTCGATGCGGGCACGGCACTCCTGTGCCGACCCGGACCCTCCTTGCACACCCACCTCCGAGAACCGGGACGCTAGAGCAGGCCCCGAAGCACGTACGGAAGGATCCCGCCGTGGCGGTAGTATTCGAGCTCCACGGGGGTGTCGATCCGCACCCGGACGTGGAACTCGCGCACGTTGCCGTCGGCTCTCGTCCGGACGAGAACCTCACCGCCCGGAGCGAGACCTTCGCCGATCCCCTCGATGTCGTATACCTCGTGGCCGCTGAGGCCGAGCGCCTCGACGCTCTCGCCCGGGAGGAACTGCAGCGGCAGCACCCCCATTCCGACGAGGTTGCTTCGATGGATGCGCTCGAAGCTCTCAGCGATGACGGCCCGGATGCCGAGCAGGCGCGTCCCCTTCGCGGCCCAGTCGCGGGACGATCCCGTGCCGTACTCCGCGCCGGCAAGCACCACCAGCGACACCCCGTCCTGTGCGTACCGCATCGCCGCGTCGTAGATCGACATCACCTGGCCACCGGGAAGGTAGGTCGTGAAGCCCCCTTCAGTCCCCGGAGCGAGGCGGTTGCGGAGGCGGATGTTTCCGAAGGTGCCGCGCATCATGACCTCGTGGTTGCCCCGCCTCGACCCGAAGGAGTTGAAGTCTGCGGGCTCGACACCCCGTCCGATCAAGTACTGCGCCGCAGGGCTATCGGGCGGGATCACCCCGGCGGGGGAGATGTGGTCGGTCGTCACCGAGATCCCGAGGACCGCGAGCACCCGAGCCCCCCTCACGTCGCTGGGCGGCTCCGGATCACGACTCATTCCCTCGAAGTACGGAGCCTTGAGGACGTAGGTCGAGTCGGGGTCCCAGGCGTAGCGGTCTCCCGTCGGGACGGGCAGCGCGCGCCATCGCTCGTCCCCTTCGAAGACGTGTCCGTATCGCTCCGTAAACATCTGGGGCTTGAGAGCGTCGCCGACGGCCTTTGCGATCTCGTCGGTCGACGGCCAGATCTCGCGCAGGTAGACGGGCTTCCCGTTTCGATCTTCCCCGAGCGATTCGTTTTGGAGATCGATATCCATTCGGCCGGCGAGCGCGTAGGCAACGACGAGGGGCGGCGACGCAAGGTAGTTCGCTCGGACGTGAGGATTGACCCGACCCTCGAAGTTGCGATTTCCTGACAGAACCGAGACCGCGACAAGATCGGCCTCCTTGATCCCCTGCGCGATCGGCTCCGGCAACGGGCCACTGTTTCCGATGCAGGTCGCGCACCCGTAGCCCACCAGATGGAAGCGAAGCTTCTCGAGATCGGGGAGAAGCCCGGCGCGCGTGAGGTAGTCGGTCACAACACGCGATCCCGGCGCCAGGCTCGTCTTGACCCAGGGCTTGGACGTGAGCCCCCGTTCGACCGCCTTCTTCGCAACCAACCCCGCCGCCACGAGGACCGACGGGTTGGACGTATTGGTGCAGCTCGTGATCGAGGCAATTACGACGCTCCCGTGCCGAAGATCGAACGAATCCCCGTCCATCCGGACGGAGACGGTCCGGTTCGTGTCGTCGGGCCGCCCTTCGAGCATCCGGGCAAGCTCCTCCCGGAAGGCAGGTCCCGCCGAACGGAGCGGAACTCGATCCTGCGGCCGGCGGGGCCCCGCGAGGCTCGGCTCGACGTCGGCGAGATCGAGCTCCAGTGTGGCGGTGTACTCCGGGTCGGGACTATCGGCCGTTTGGAACAGCTCCTGCTCGCGCGCGTAGGCCTCGATGAGTTCTACGTGTTGGTCGCCCCGCCCCGTCAGGCGCAGGTAGTCGAGTGTCTTCTCGTCGATGGGAAAAAACCCGAGTGTGGCACCGTACTCGGGAGCCATGTTGGCAACGGTTGCACGGTCCGCAAGCGAGAGGGACCGGAGCCCCGGTCCGAAGAACTCCACGAACTTCCCGACGACACCGTGCTCTCGGAGGCGCTGCGTCACGGTCAGGACGAGGTCGGTCGCGGTCGCTCCCTCGGGGAGCTCGCCGTAGAGCCGGAAACCTACGACGTCGGGGATCAGCATCGTGATCGGCTGACCCAGAAGCGCCGCCTCGGCTTCGATGCCACCGACGCCCCATCCGACCACCCCGAGACCGTTGACCATCGTCGTATGGGAGTCTGTGCCGACGAGCGTATCCGGAAAGGCGATCCGCTCACCGTCCTGCTCCTCGTCGAACACGACGGGAGCCAGGTACTCGATGTTCACCTGATGGATGATCCCGGCGCCGGGAGGCACGACCCGGAAGCTTCGAAACGCGCTCTGGCCCCACCGGAGAAACGCGTAACGCTCCTGGTTCCGGCGATACTCGATCTCGACGTTCCGCTCGAACGCGTCGGGGGTTCCGAAGAAGTCGATCTGCACGGAGTGGTCGATGACGAGATCGGCGGGACGAATCGGGTTGATCCGCTCGGGATCTCCCCCCATCTCCGCAATCGCATCCCGCATGACCGCGAGGTCGACCACGGCCGGGACGCCGGTGAAGTCCTGCAGCAGGACCCGCGCCGGACGGTAGGCGATCTCGCGGTCGCGGACTCCCGAGGGGTCCCACGACGCGAGGGCCTGGATGTCGTCCCGCGTGACCGTCTCGCCGTCCTCGTGGCGAAGCAGATTCTCGAGGAGGACCCGCAGGGAACGGGGTAACCGCTGGAGCTTTCCCAGACCCTGCTCGTCGATCACGCCGAGGCGGTGGAACCGGTAGCGCCGGCCACCCGCCTCCAGGGTTCCTTCGCTCCACGTTCGGTCTGGACCCATTGTCATCCTCCTCCTCGGGCGCTCACTCGCTCTAGCAGCCTCCGCGCGCGGCCCGAAGAGTACCCGATTCCGCCCTTTTCGCGGCCCTCGGTCCGCCGCGTGTCGGATCGGGCGTGTAGACTCCGAGTCAGAGGAGAGGAAGCGATGGATGATCTTCGGGGGAAGGTGGCGGTCATCACGGGCGGCGCGAGCGGGATCGGCCTCGCAACCGCGAAGCGGCTCGCCCGCGCGGGGAT
>DAOUZG010000309.1 GCA_030665705.1 Deltaproteobacteria bacterium
TCGCGCACCGGGCGGCTCCCGACCTGCGTCTGCTCGTCGTGGGTCGAGGCACGCGTGCCCGAGAGGTTCTGGAGGAGCCCGTGCACTCCCTGGGGCTCGAGGAGGCGGTGGTCCGCGCCGGCTACCGTCGCGACGACTACCGGGAGGTTCTGGCCCTCGTTGATGCGCTCGTGTTTCTGGTGCCCGGGTCGGACGGCTCTTGCCGTGCGGTGCTGGAGACGATGTCGATGGAGATCCCGACGATCGCGAGTCGGCGCGGGATCCTTCCCGAGACGGTGGTAGAGGGCGAGACGGGGTGTTTGGTCGACGAGAGCGCGGAGGCTCTCGCCGAAGCGCTGCTCGACGTGGGGCAGAATCCGGAGGCGTGGGCGGTACGCGGAAAGGCCGCACGCCGTCGGGTGCTCGCCCGTCACACAACGGGGGCTCAGGCGGACCGCCTCGAGCGCTTCTACCGCGAGGTCATCGGCGAAAGCTGAAGCTCGACGAGTTCCCGGTAGAGTCCGCTGCGCGCGAGCAGATCCTCGTGACTCCCCTCCTCGACGATTCGTCCGTCCTCCAGGACCGCGATTCGATCGGCAGCCCGGACGCTGGAGAGGCGGTGGGCGATGAGCAGAACCGTCCTCCCCTCCATGAGGTTCCAGATCGCCTCGTAGACCGCGCGCTCCGCGCGGGCATCCAGCGCGGAGGTCGCCTCGTCGAAAATGAGCACGCTCGGGTCCCGCAGGATCGCCCGCGCGATGGTGATCCGCTGGCGCTGTCCACCGGATAGCCGTGCGCCGAGCTCCCCCACCGTGGTCTCGTAGCCTTCGGGGAGTTCCTCGATGAACTCGTGAACGTGGGCGGCCCGGGCCGCGTCGACCACCACTTCGAAGGCTGCGTCCGGACGACCGTAGCG
The DNA here is from genome assembly GCA_030665705.1 of Deltaproteobacteria bacterium. Classification (GTDB taxonomy): domain Bacteria; phylum Myxococcota_A; class UBA9160; order SZUA-336; family SZUA-336; genus DAOUZG01. The sequence continues at coordinate 896 of DAOUZG010000309.1, forward strand.
GATGTTCTCCAGGATCGTCGTGTCGAACAGGATCGGCTCCTGCGTGACGACGGTAACGAGCTCCCGCAGTGAGTCTCGCCGAACGCGACGAAGGTCGACACCGTCGATCTCGATCTGCCCCTCCTGGGGATCGTAGAAGCGCAGGAGAAGGTCGGCCAGGGTGGTCTTGCCCGAGCCGGTCCGCCCGACGATGGCAACCACCTGGCCGATGGGAAGCTCCAGGTCGACGCCCCGAAGAACGGCTTCCCGCCCGTAGTTAAACCGGACGTCGCGGAAGCGGATCCCCTTGCCCACCCGTTCGAGCGCAATCGCGTCCGGCGGGTCCTCGGGCTCGGCCGGTGCGTCCAGGATTTCGAACACGCGCCCCGCTGCGGGAAGTGCGTCCTGGATCGCGTTGTAGGCTCGCGTCAGGTTCTTGGTCGGGCGGTAGAGCATGGCCGAGATAAACAGGAACGCCGTCAGCACACCCAGGCTCAGATCCCAGAACCCCTCCACGATGGCGTAGATTCCGAGGAGCAGGAGCGACATAAAGGCCGCCTGGCTGGCGAGCTCGACGAACGAGCGGGAGAGCACCCGGTTCCGGATGACCCGCATCGCGCGCCGGAAGTAGCGGAAGTTCTCCCGCTTGAAGGCGTCCAGCTCCAGCTTCTCGGCCCGAAACGCCTTGATGACCTTGATCCCGCCGAGGATTTGAAGCATCCGGGCGACCACCTGCGCGATCTGCTCTTGTCGGGCCTGACTCGAGCGTCGAATCCGCTGGCCGAACACCTGGAGGATGATCGCGACGGCGGGACCGACAAGCAGCGCCACCAGCGAGAGGCGCCAGTTCAGGTAGAAGGCCACCCCGGCTGCCGCGATGACGATCGCGATGTCCTGCAGCGCCTCCCCGAAGATCAGCACCTGAGCGCGGTTCGCGACCAGTGTATCGCTCATCATGCGCGCGATGAGGTCCGAGCGGCCCTCCTGCTCGAACCGAGAGAGAGGCAGTCCGAGGACCCGCTGGCAGAGGTGCGTCTGCATGTCGACACCCACGCGGGTCATGACCCATTCACCGGCATAATCTCGGATGAGGCGGGCCGTCGGCATTCCGAGCACGAGGACAATGGCCGCGAGCAGGAGGTCCCCGAGTCGGTCCTGGATTTGGGACTTGAGCTGCTGCCGCTGGAGCTCCATGTCCTCGGGGGCCTCGACCTGGCCGCTCGCGATCAGGTCCTCCAGCGAGCTCACCTCCAGGTTGGGGGCGGCGATGTCGTCGATCAAGGGCCGTGTCAGATAGGCGCGACCCGTGAGCCCGCCGGCGTACACCAGCGAGAAGACGATCGTGATGACGACCAGGGGGACGTATGGACGCGCGTACCAGAAGAGGCGCGCGAGGGTCCGAAGACTGCTCTTCGCGCGACGGGACAAGGCTCAGGCGACCTTCGTGACCCT
>DAOUZG010000187.1 GCA_030665705.1 Deltaproteobacteria bacterium
GATCCGAGACTGGCTTGCCGACCTCCCCTACATCACGGGCTTCGAGCCGGGTGGTCCCGAAGAGGGGGGCGAAGGGGTGACCGTCGCGGTCCTGAACGAGTAGCCGCCGAGGAGAAGCCGAGATGGGAATCACGATCGGGATCGTGTTGTTCGAGGGCGCTGAGGAGCTCGACTTCGCAGGTCCGTGGGAGGTGTTCAAGGTGGCTGCGTTGGGGAGTGAGGAGAACCGCGTGGTCACGATCGCCGAGCACGAGCAACCCGTGCGCTGTGCGAACGGGCTGCGCGTCATCCCGGACCACACCTTTGATGATGCCCCGCCCCTCGACGTGGTCCTGGTTCCCGGAGGGATGGGGACGCGCCGCGAGGCCGAGAACCGAGTGCTGATCGACTGGCTCGGAAAGGCCAGCTCGCAGTGCACGTGGATCACGAGCGTCTGTACCGGTTCTCTCTTGCTGCTCGAGGCAGGTCCCGCCAAGGGCAAGCGGATCGTCACTCACTGGGCATTCGCCGAGACACTGCGCGAGCGCGGGGACGCAACCGTGCTCGAGAAGGTTCGCTACGTCCGGGACGGGAACGTGGTGACCGCGGCCGGCGTGTCGGCCGGGATCGACATGGCGCTCTGGCTCGTGGGTCAGCTCTACAGCGTCGAGCATGCGCGGGGGGTCCAGCGGCTGATCGAGTACGACCCGGCGCCCCCCTACACCGCCGATATCTGAGCTAGGCGTTGGGGGAAGGCTCGAAGAAGAGGAACGAGCCGTAGCCCACCACCTGGCTACGCGGTCCGGCCGTGTCGCCGGAGTTCCGCAGGTCCACGGCCCGAGCCTCGAGACTCCGGTTTCGCGCCACGCCGATGAGCCCGCGGATTCCACCGCATCCGCAGGCGTCGTTGTGCCCGATCGCGTCGGCCCGCAGCTCCTCGATTGCGCGGGCGGTGTCTCGGTCGATGCGGCAGGCGGTCTCGTAGTCGTGGTAGTGGGAGAGATCCGAAGAGATCACGACCAGGGTCTCGGGTCCGCCCCAAAGCGTCTCCAGGACCTGGACCACCTCCGGTCCCTCTACGTGTCCGACGGCAAACGGGACGAGCTCGAAGCTTTCGAGCGTCTCCATTAAGAAAGGGAGCTGGACCTCCAGGCTGTGCTCGTCCGCGTGGGCCGCGTCGAGCGGAACGACCTGCGGGAGATGTCGGACCTCCTCCAGCGCAGCTCGGTCGATGGGTACCGGTCCGAGCGGGGTGTCGAAGGCCTCGGTGGTCGGGGCGGCAAGCCCGGTGAGCGGGACCCGGTGGGAGGGACCGAGCAGCACCACACGCCGCACGACATCACGCAGCGGCGCAAAGGCCGCGTAGGCGGTCGCTGCCACGGGAGCCGAGTACACGTATCCCGCGTGCGGGACGATTGCCGCCTTCGGTGGAGCCCCTTCCGGCGGCGGAGCCTGGTCGAGGTACTCCTGGACCGCTCCACGGAGCTCCCGGGCGGTTCCGGGATAGAAGATGCCGGCGACGGCGGCAGGTCGTACTCTTCTCATATCTGATCTGGCGGGGACGTCTCCGCTGCCAATACCATGATCGACACCGCTTCGGTAGTCCCGGGCCGCTACGCTCACCGTCTCCCGGACGGGCGGATCCGGTGCGACGTGTGCCCCCGCTTCTGCAAGCTCTCCGAGGGTCAACGTGGCTTCTGCTTCGTCCGCGAACGGGCGGGGGACCGCATCGTCCTCAACACGTACGGCCGATCGAGCGGGTTCTGCGTGGATCCGATCGAGAAGAAGCCCCTGAACCACTTTCTTCCGGGAACTCCCATCCTCTCGTTCGGGACCGCCGGCTGCAATCTGGCCTGCAAGTTCTGCCAGAACTGGCACATCTCCAAGTCACGCGAGATCGACACGCTCGCCGATCAGGCTTCGCCCGAGCGTATCGCCGAGATGGGCGTGGAGCTCGGGTGCCGAAGCGTCGCCTACACCTACAACGACCCCGTCATCTTCCTCGAGTACGCCGTGGACGTTGCCCGTGCCTGTCGGGAGCGCGAGCTCGCCTCGGTGGCGGTGACCGCCGGCTACATCACGCCCGAGGCGCGAAAGGAGTTCTTCTCGGTCATGGACGCCGCCAACGTCGACCTGAAGGCGTTCACCGATGATTTCTACTGGCGGCTTTGCGGGGGGCACCTTGCTCCGGTGCTCGACACGCTCCAGTTCTTGAGGCGTGAGACGAACGTCTGGTTCGAGCTCACCACGCTGCTGATCCCGGGCGAGAACGACTCCCACGCGGAGATTCGAGAGGAGGTGCGCTGGGTCCTCGATCACCTGGGTGCCGACGTCCCGATCCACTTCACCGCCTTCCATCCCGACTGGAAGCTGCGCGATCGGCCGGGCACACCGCCCGAGACGCTTCGGCGTGCAAGGCAAATCGCGATGGATGAAGGGATCCGGTACGCCTACACGGGGAACGTCTACGACCCCGAGGGACAGACCACCTACTGCCACGGATGCGGCGAGGCCGTCATCGGTCGGGACGGCTACGTGATTACGCGATGGGAACTGACCGACGACGGGAGCTGTCGGGCCTGCGGCGTCCGCTGCGCCGGTGTGTTCGACGGAGTGCCGGGGACCTGGGGAAGGCGTCGCGTCCCGGTCTGGCTCAGCCGGTAGCGGGAGACCCTCGGAGCAGATCGATGATCTCGTGGGCTGCCCTCACGCCGGAGGCCGCGGCCCCCTCGGCATGGGGAGCCACGAGGTACTCCCCGCAGAATGCAACGCGGCGCTTCGCGAGCTGCCGGTGCCACTGGGGTCGCACGCGCGCGAGCCCCTGGTAGTGGCCCACGTCGAATCGGGGCGCGAATTGCGAGATGGTTCTGAGCAGGGGATTCGCGTCCGCCCGAGAGAACCAGGGGTCAAAGGCGGAAGCGGCGCTGCAGAGTGCTCGAGCAAGCTCGGTCGGGCTGGGCGCCTTGGCGTTGGGACGGGCCACCAGAAGGGTGTGCGCCTCGACCTCGGGCTCGTTCGGGTCTGCCGGGATCCGGAGGATCGCAGCGAGCGGCCCCCCCTCACTCCGAGGGACCCAATGCACGGAGGGTTCCTCGAGGGATTCATCCGTGCCCGGCAGAACCACGACGTGCCTCGGCACGTACCGGCACGAATCGAAAAACACCTCCTCGAGGGGCGAGAGTCCCTGCAGGAGCTGCCGGACCTCCGGTGCGGGGACGGCCAGCACGACTGCGTCCCCCTCGACGATCTCGCCGGAGGCGACCTCGACCGCGGTCCCGTCGGGCCGAACCCCGACGGCTCGCTGCCCGACGCGGAGATCGGAGAGGTCCTTGGTGAGCCGATCGACGAGCGCGCCCAGCCCAACGGCGAGGCGGACGGCTGGCCCCCCGCCTTGCCCCAGGAGAAACAGGAGCGTTACCCGGCTGGTCTCCTCGGGCTCGAGCCCGATGTGGGCTTCCAGGAGCGGACCGTACACGCGATCGAGCAGGGTTCGTCCGAGGTAGAGCGCGCAGAACTCCGAGACGCTGCGATCGTCGAGGCCGCTGACCCTCTCCGGCTCGTCGGGGTTGAGCCGCGGCCGGAACCACGCGAGGAGCCTGCGCAGCCGCCTAGCCCCCAGTGCCTCCAGGGGGGTCAGGCCAGGAACGGACCCGAGCCTCCCGGTGGTGGGGAGCCGGACGCGCCGCCAGTGCCGACCGAGGCGGACCTCGTTCAGCGGAACCAGGCGAACGCGCTCCCGTAGCCCCGCCTCCCCGATCAGCCATTCGAGCGCAGGGGCTCGTAGCGGCACGGTTGCGATCGCGGGCTCGGCGCCGGCAGGGTCGCCCATCCGAGCCTGGCGGTCGTCCGGCACGGCGGACTCGAGAACCGTCGTCTCGAGCCCCATACTCTCGAACCGCCGCGCGGCGGCGAGGCCGGCGAGCCCGGTTCCGACGACCAGAACATGCGCGCCTGCCCCATTCTTCATGGTTGATCCCCAGGGTAGCGCGTCTGCTCACTCGGTGGCGAGTCGAACCTCCACGCCGATCGACTGCCCGGCTTCGTCGAGCGCTTTTTCGAGCTCTGCCACGTCCAGCCGGTCGGGCACCTCGGCCTGAATCGACATTCGGTAGATTGCGCCCCCGCTCGGAGAGGGAAGCGTCCGGGATTGGAGGTCCGCGATGTTGACGCTGCGGTCGGCCAGGACCCGACAGATACGCGCGACGATGCCGGCGCGATCCTCCCCCTCGGTCTCGACGCGGTAGAGGCGTGTACCGGGTGCCGGAACCGGTGGACGTCTCTCCCCCTCGAGGGGGCGCAGGAAGATCGTGAGCCGGTTCTCCCACTCCAGCCGACGAGCTCCGTCGACGAGTCGGCGCTCGAGGTCGTCGGCGG
>DAOUZG010000054.1 GCA_030665705.1 Deltaproteobacteria bacterium
GTACCTGAAAGGTCGTTCAGGATCTCCTCGATTTCGGGGTGGCAGGTGCCGCAGCCGTTGCCGGCGCCCGTGTCTGTCTGCACCTCCGGAAGAGTGCGCAGTCCGAGCCCCTGCACGGCTTCGACGATTCGAAGGCTCGAAACCCCAATGCACCGGCAGACGAGCCTGGGCGGCCCGCCGGGCGGATCGGACCCGGGCGGGAGAGTCATGGCTCCTCTATCGGCGAGTGCCGGAGCCGCGTTCACCCTCCGGGGCGCCCGAAGTCGGAACGCGGGTGACGAATTCCGGCTAGAACCCCTCTCAAAAACCCACTCCCGTCGACAGGTCGCCCTGGCGGGCCGATCTCTGCGTTGCGCTCGCTCGGAATAACGACTGATATGCCTCGCTCGCGACGCCTTGATCTCGGTCCGCCAGAGCGGCCTGGCTCGGTCCGGGGTTTCTGAGATGGGTTCTAGAGCAGCAGGAGCTGTTTCCCCTCCCTCGGCGATTCTCCCGATGAGGCTTCCGCGCTCGTAGCCGATGCGCTCCAGACGTCCCCGGGCGTTCGTCGGGTTCGGCCGTCCCCGTCCGGCGGCGCCTCGGGTGGAGCCGTGGGGTCCAGCGCCGGGTCGGGGCAGATATCCCGATACTCGCACCAGCGACAGAGGGGGCCGGGCCGGGTGGGGTACTCCGTGGCCGCCTCGATCGTATCGATCTGCTTGATCGTCTCGGCTCGGAGGGTTTCGAGCTCTTCGGGGGATCGAGTCATCGAGATGGTCTTGCGAAACGCCAGGTAGTGCCAGACGAGCTCCACGTGCTCCACGTCTGGGAACTCCTGGAGCACGCCGAGCTGGTAGAGAGCGAGCTGGCGGTCGCGCGCGAGACGGTCGCGCGGCGGGAGCCAGGCGCCCGTCTTGTAGTCGTGAATCTCGTAGGCTCCGGTCCCCCTCCGGACCAGGCGGTCGATGATCCCCCGGGCTCGATACGACCCCTCCTCATCGAGGCGGATCGCGATCCGGTGCTCGATGGCAACGGTCTCCCCATCCTCGAAGGGGTAGTGCTGGCGGTAGTAGTTCTCGAGACACCGCTCCCCGTGCAGGCGGTAGAACTCGGCGTCCCGGTCCTTCCGCACAATCTTCACGTTCTCGTGCCAGTGGAGACCCCAGTCCTGCCGATAGCGCTCGAGCACCTGTCGGAGGCTCGGTGGGCGGCCGTGGCGCCCCACGTGGTGGTAGAGGCGCTCGAGGATCTCGTGCACCCGCTTGCCGAGGAAGGCCTCGATCGACTCCGTATCACGCGGGATGCGCTGGACGTAGCGGTACTCGAACTGGCGCGGACAGGTCTCGAAGGTGGAGAGCTTGGAGTGACTGTATGGGCTCTTGGGCACGGGCGCTTCGGATTTGATGGAGAGGTTTCCCGGGGGGCCGCGGCAGTATCGCCGGCAGATGCCGGCTCCGTCAACGGCAGGCCGGCTGCAGGTTGCCGACGAGCAGCCACCGCGGCCGCTGCGCGCGTTTCAGGCTCTTTGAAACCTTCGCGGCCCGCAGGTAACCTAGAACTAACGGGGGCGGAGGACAGGCGTATGGAGCGTGTTTTGGAGACGACTGCTTCCCGCATTCGGGCCCAGCGTGAGATGACCGACCCCATCACCGAGGCCCACCGCGAGCGAGTTCCTAACAAGGACCGCGTTTTGGAGGTGCTGAACCACCTCCGGCTGCTCCTGCTCGACCACATCCCCGAGGCTCACCTGGAGCCGGAGCTGGAGGTCGTTCACGGGCTTCTGGCGGCCGTGGTCGGCGAGAAGTCCACAGAGGCGATCCGGCACGTCCCCGAGATGCGGCACTGTCTGGCCCTGGACGTGGAGGCGGCCCTCCACGGCGATCCCGCGGCCAAGAACTACGGCGAGATCATCGTCTCCTATCCCTCGACCCTCGCGGTCTCGACCTACCGCATCGCCAACGTCCTCTACAGGCTCGGCGAGCCCGTGGTCGCCCGCATCATGTCGGAGGAGGCGCACAGCCGAACCGGAATCGACATCCACCCGGGTGCCACGATCGGCTGCCACTTCTTCATCGATCACGGGACCGGTGTGGTGATCGGCGAGAGCAGCGAGATCGGCGACCGAGTCAAGCTCTATCACGGCGTGACGCTGGGCGCGTTCTCAACGCGAAAGGGCCGTGCCCTTGCCGGGACCAAGCGTCACCCGACGATCGAGGACGACGTCACGATCTATCCGAGCGCCACCATCCTGGGCGGGCAGACGGTTATCGGGCGGGGGTCCGTCATCGGGGCAAACGTCCGGCTGGCGGAGTCGGTTCCCCCCTACACCAAGGTGGTGATGGAGCCTCCGAGGCTCCAGATGATCCAGGAGGCAGAGCGGGACGGAGTGCACGACTGGGCCATCTGAACGCGCCTCCCATGCGACGACTCAGAAGATGAACTGTGGGGGAATCATCCTCTGTGGAGGAAGGGGCACCCGAATGGGTGTCTCGAAGGCGAGGCTACCCTTCGGGCCCGAGCCGATCCTGACGCGTGTGATTCGTCTGCTGGGAGAGGTGGTCGAGCCCGTCGTTGTCGTGGGCTCTCCCAGCCAGGAGCTTCCCGATCTTCCCGCCCACGTCGTGCTGACACGAGATCGTGTCGAAGGCGTAGGACCACTCGAGGGGATCTACGCCGGACTTTCTGCCATCGAGGCCCGCGCGGACGCCGCCTACGTCACGGCATGCGACGCGCCTTTCTTGGTGCGCGGCTTTGTTTCTCGGATGATCGAGTTGCTGGAGGATCATCAGATCGTCGTGCCGAGGGAGGACCGGTTCTTCTATCCGTTAGCGGCCGTCTATCGCACCAACGTGCTGCCGAACTTCGAGGTGCGACTGGCGGCGGACCGCACGGGACCGATCTTTCCTTTCGACGAGACCGATGTCCGCGAGATCCCGGTCGACGAGCTGCGCGACGTCGATCCGGAGCTGCACACGCTTCAGAATCTCAACACGCCGGAGGAGTACCTCCAGGCACTCGAGCGAGCCGGATTCGAGGCGCCCGCCGAGATCCTGAAGAAGCTGGGCCCCGGCGCGGCCTGAGAGTCCGGCCGACGGGCAGGCGCGATCAATCTACGTCAACGAGTACTTCGCAGTTGCGGCAGCGTTTGGCGCCGCGGAAGAGGACGTAGCCGCACTCGGGACAGTGATACCGCTTCTCCTCTTCTTCCACCCATTTCTCGGTGCCCCATTCGCGCCACTGGGGGGTTGCCCGCAAGATGACCTTCTTCCCTACGGGGTAGGGGAAGCTCTCCACGTGATCACATGGAAAGTCGTCGCACTCGTGGCAGGCGTTGTAGCCCTTGGACTGCACGCAGCGCTTGATCTCGCAGATCGTACAGTAGACGAATACTTCGTCCGACAGGCAGCCCTTACAATGGATCTGCTCCTTTGAAACGTTGTAGACCGTCGTGAGCCGTTCCTTGAACTTCTCGTTGTTGTCGCGCGTTGCCATGTACACCGCACACACACCGCAGTAAAGGCCGCACGGCGCCAGGAGATCTCGAGTTACTTGCGACACGTCCTCATTCCTTTCCGCCCGTGGTTCGGCAATGGCCAAGCCGCGCAGCTTGTTCGCTGCCCCCTCAGAACTTGAAGTTGAGATCCGTCCGAAGCCGTTTTCGGTCTCCGTTGGAATCGGAGATCAGATACGCGACTCCGTTGTCGATCGAGTCGCTGTCGAGGAACTCCACCTTCAACTCGACTCCGGGCGCGAGCCTCCTCGATCCGTAGACGGCCCAGCCTCGTCGGTTCGTCAACCCGTCGAACAGATCGCTATCGGTGAACTGCGCTACGACGGAGTTAGCCTCGACGTAGAAGTAACCGGCCCCGAACTTTACCCACTTGCTGGAGCTTCCGATCTCGAAGCCTGCGCCCCACGCGGTGTCCTCCTCGTCCTCAGGGAACCCCCCCAGCACGGCGGAATCCGCAGTGAAGTTCCGGATATAGGTCCCGTACACCTCCAGGGGCCATGCGTCGCTACATGCGAACTTCGCGAAGGCCGTGACGTCTCCGATGCGCGCTTTTCCGTCGTATGCGGAGTCGAGATTGCCTTCTGCGTTCGCGCGGCCCACGAAGGCGCTGTCGAGGGAGCGCCACTCGTACCACGAGAACCGCAATCCCGTCTCCACCGCGTCCGAAAGCTTCGTGGTGCCTCCAATCTGGAGGCCGAAGACCTTCGGATCAGCCCTCGTCTCGTTTTCGTCATCGATGAATCCACCGACGTTGAAGAAGAGATCCGTGTTCTCAGACAAGGGGCGGGATGCCATGAGGGCGCCGCCCTCCAGTGAGATGTCGTTATCCCAGACGATAAAGTCCTTGCCGTGCTTCCAGATGAAGGGGTTTGCGATCTTTCCGGCGCGGATCTTGCTCTCCAGTCCGCTGATCTCCGGAAGCTTCATTTCGGCGTACGCCCAGTCGATGAAGAGGGGATCCGGATCGAAGTCCTCCTCCACGCCGAGCGTCCGGTTCGCACTTCGATGATTGTCTTCCCCCGACGCGAATCGCATTCCGACGGTGAGCCAGTCGTTCATCTTCTTCTTGAAGGCGAGGCGCGCCCGATACCGGAACCGGTAACGGTTGTCGCGGTCCGTTCCCGTCGAATCCTTATCGTAGTAGAAGGCCTCGTAGCGCAGGCGAAGGTTGCCGCTCCACTCGAAGCCGTCGAGTAGGCGGGCTGCGACGTCGCGGGTGCCCCTCTCCGACTTCGCGGTCTGGACCTTGGTTGCCAGTCGTGTGTACTCCGCCTCGCTCAGGATTCCTCGATCGGCCAGGATCTGGAGGATCTCCTCGACTGCTTCTGTCTCGGCGCTCGATCCGGCGTCCGCGTTCCGGGGGACGCCTGCAGCGACGCCCAGGATCAAGATCCACACTCCCACATAGCCAAGAAATTGCGACTTCAGTAGAGCCATGCGTGTTCCTCCATCGGGTCGACCAGACCTCGTCTGGTCCAGCAGTATCCACCCCGCGTTAACGCCGACGAGCGGTGTAGTCAGCGAAGGGACCGTCCCGCTCGGCCAGTGCCGCCTTCACGCCCTTCTCGAGCGCGAGCTCCCGCCACGCCACGCCCTCGGGAGTGTGACGGGCGATCCCATCGAAGACCGTCCCGAGAATCTGCGTCGTGCGCAGACCCATGTTCTCGTACATCTGGTTCACGAGCAGCTTCATCATCACGAGCTGGTTGGTCGGGAGAAGAGCCATCCGCTCCGCGAGCGCCCGCACCTCGCGCTCTAGCTCCTCGGGGGCCACCGAGCGGTAGACGAGACCGATCCGTTCCGCGGTTTCGCCGTCCACAGGATCGCCCGTAAGCAGCAGGCGCTTGGCGTTCTCCATGCCGAGCCGGTAGGCCCAGAGCGCGGAGGTCGGCACGCCCCACACTCGTGCAGGCGGGTAGCCGATCTGGGCATCCCGGGCGGCAAGGATCAGATCGGAGCAGAGGGCGAGGTCGGTCCCACCCCCGACGCACCAGCCGTGGACCTGACAGAGGACGGGCTTGCGGCTGTGCCAGAGACTCATGAAACAGCGAACGTTCTCGGACATGCCGACGAAGTCGAGAACCGGGTCCCAGCTGCGTGCCGCTTCCGAGTCGTGCTCGGCGCGGGTTCCCCAGTCGAGGTCGTAGCCCGCGCAAAACGCGCGCCCCGCCCCCCGCAGCACGAGGATCCGAGCCTCGGGATCCAGGTTGGCCGCCGCGACGGCCTGCTCGAGCTCCCTCGGCATGGCGTGGTTGATGGCGTTTAGCCGCTCGGGGCGGTTCAGCGTGATCGTTGCGATGGGACCCTCTCGATCGAGACGCACGGTTTCGAACTCGTGACTCATGGGATCTCCTCCCCGGGGCGTTGCGTCCGGTCGACGCCGTTGTTCTCTAGGCGGTTTGCGGGCCAAGCCTATACCAGGGCGCACGGGCGTGCTCGGGAAGGTCCGGGTGCTCGGAGAAGCTGAGAGGTTGGCGGGAGTCAGGTCTTGGGGTGGGGTCCGTCGCGGGCTTCGACCCTACGCAGACTCCTCGCGTTGGGGTTCGCCGGTGAGGTCGGCAACGAGGCACGTGACCCGTGGGCGGACTTCTGCGGCCTGTTGCCGCTTGATCTCGTCGAACCCGCGAATGCCTGCGGGTGCGCGCACGATCTCGAGCACCGAGTCAACATTCCCGGGAGTCAGTTGGCCGACGAGGGTGGCGAGGACCCCCTCGTACCAGGAGACGAGCTCACGCTCGAGACGGCGAGCCGGCATCCAGCCGAACGGGTCCAGGAAAGTGCCCCGGAGCCGCCGACAGGCGGCCAGCGTTCGGAGCACCGGCTCCACCCACCCCCCGACCGCGATCTTCCGCTTCAGCCCGAGCGCACGAAGCAGAAGCGGGCTGAGATGGTACCGGAGACCGAGCGGGCCGGCGGCTCGGCGCTCGAGCCAGCGTCGGAACGGTCCGGACATGAGCAGCCGCGCCACCTCGTACTCGTCCTTGTAGGCCATGAGACGGTAGAGCTCGCGGGCCGCGGCTTCAGTCAGCGCAACCGAGGTCGGATCGACGTTGCGCTCGGCCTGCGCAAGCGGGATCAGCGTCTCGAGGTACCGCCGCGCGTAGCGGTCGTCCTGGTACTCGCCGAGTTCGAGCGCCAGTCCCCCGATCCGTTCGAGAAGCTCCGATCTCGCTCCGGAGCCGGGGTCCACCTCGAGAGCCTGCTCGAGGCGGTGCCACGTCTCTCCAAGAAGGGCAGCCGCGTCCTCGAGGGATCGAGGAGAGGCCGCCGTCGGAGGAAGCTCGTCCGCGAGGATCCTTCCGACGAGGCTCGGATCAGCCGCCACCGCGCGACCGAGCCGGAACGCGGTGCGGTTGTCCTCCACCGCGACCTCTCGATCGACGATTGCTTGCTCGAGGCTCTCGGGCCGCAGCGGAATCGCCCCGAGCTGGCACGAGAATCCGAGCTGGATCACGTTTGCGAGGAGCGACGTGCCGAAGACCGCCTCCGCGAGAGACTCCGCCGGAATCGTCTGCAACCTCATCGTGTGTTGCTCGATCGGGGCGATGAAGTCCTCGACATCGGGCGGGTCCCCGTTCGTCTGCGTCACCATCTCTGCCGTGGGAGCCAGCCCGGAGTGTACGATCGCCCAGGTCCGCTCCGGGGAGAGCGCCCGAAGCCCCGATGCGTCGGAGGCGCCGAGCGGGTCGAAGGCGAGGAGCGTGTCGGCGAGGCCCCAGCCCACGCGCGGGCTCCCCGTAAGCGATCCTCGCCCGAGCGTGCACTGGGAGAGGACACGACCGCCGCGCTGTGCAAGTCCCATCTGGTCGAGGTGGTGCGCGTGATGTCCCTCGAGCTCCGCCGCTCGCATCAGGATGGCGTTTGCCGTGACCACGCCGGTACTGCCGACCCCGACGAGAAAGAGCCGATACGGATCCTCCCCCCATCGATGGGGGGGCGGGGCGGGAAGACGTTCGGGGATCCAGCGCTGGCGATCGGCCTCGGGGGGCGGCGGGTTCCCGATGGAGAGGAACGACGGACAGTCTCCCTCCAGGCACGTGAGGTCGTCGGTACAGGAGGTCAGGTGAATGCGCCTCTTTGGACCGATCTCGGTCTGGACCGGCCGGACGGAGAGGCACGCGGACCGCGCACCGCAGTCCCCACACCCCTCGCAGACGTCCTCGTTGATCACGGGACGTCGGGTCGGCCGAGGAAGCTCTCCCCGTTTCTCGAGCCGCTGCTTCTCGCTGGCGCAGAGCTCGTCGTAGACGAGCACCGTCACACCCGGCTCGGTCGCGAGCCGTTGCATGGCCGCGGCGTAACGGTGGCGGGGCACGCACTCCACTGCGGGGTTCGTCTGTGCGAGGCTTCGGAGCTCGGGATCGTCACTGACCGCAACCACGAGACGAACACCGTCGGAGAGGAGATCGCGCACGACCGCCGCGATCGGCTTGCGCCCGACCGCCTCCTGTCCTCCCGTCATTGCTATGCGGTGGTTGTGGAGAATCTTGAAGGTGATCCGGACCCCGGCCTCCACGCATGCTCGCACGCCGAGTCGGCCGGAGTGGAAGTACGTCCCGTCACCGAGGTTCTGGAAGATGTGCGGGGTATCGACGAACGGGGAGAGCCCGATCCAGTGGGCCCCCTCGGAGCCCATCGCGCCGGTGTACTGGATCCCGCGCTCCATCAGAATCGCCATGATGTGACACCCGATTCCGCCTCCTGCGACGGATCCCTCCGGCAGAAGTGTTGAACGGGTGTGGGGACAGCCGCTGCAGAAGTAGGGTGACCGGACAAGTCGGGTTGCATCAGGAGGAGGAGCTCCGCGCGCGCGGATTCGGCGCGCGCGGTCCACGAGGTCCGTGCGTCCGAAAAGCTCTCCCAGGAACGTTCCGAGCTCGACCGCGAGTGTGTCGGCCGAGAGCTCGCTCAGTCGGGCGAGCCAGGGCTCGCCGCGCTCCGTTCGCTGGCCGACGACGGGCGGCGGATCGACGGTCGTCGATAGTCCCGCCCGCACCTGGTCCTCGACGAAGCCCCGGCGCTCATCGACCACGATGATCTGTTCGAGACCGTCCGCGAAGTTTCGAAGGGTCTGCGGCTCGAGCGGGTAGACGATACCGAGCTTGAGGAGGCGCAGCCCCAGCGCCCCCCTCAGGCGCTCATCGAGGCCGAGTCGCTCGAGCGCTTCGAGGAGCTCGGGAAAGAGCCACCCTGCGGCGATGAGTCCCACACGGTCCTGGCGGTGTGTATCGACAATTCGGTTGAGCTTGTTTGCTCGGGCGTAGGCACGCACCGCTTCGAGCCGCTCCAGGACGATACCCTCCTCGAGCCGGTTGGCGCGAAGCGTCTCGAGGACGGCTCGCTCGAGCTCTTCGAGCGGAAGCGGCATCTCGAGCTCCACGATCCGCGACGACCGGTAGAGCCGCTCCATGTGCTCGCGGAGACGGAACACCGCACTTCGGCCGTCTTCGCACTTGTAGCAGCGGATCCCTTCGAATACGCCGAGACCGTAGTGCAGCGTATGCGTGAGGATGTGGACCTGCGCCT
>DAOUZG010000001.1 GCA_030665705.1 Deltaproteobacteria bacterium
GAAACCAGGCGTCATACAGGTCGTTGGTGGTGCCGGTCTTTCCCCCGACAGGCCGCTTGAGCTGCTTGACTCGCCAGCCGGTTCCCTCCCGCACGACCGCGCGGAGTAGGTCGGTCATCAGATACGCCGTCACGGGGTCGATCACCTCCTCTTCCACCGGGGGGGGGGAGGTTCTCCTCGGGCTCGATCGCCTCCCGGATCTGCGCGAGCGCCCGCTCCCGCTCCGACCGGGGCGCCCGCTCGGTCGGTTCCGGCGCCTCCGGCACGTTTAGCTCGGTCGCAAACAGGGACACGTCCTTTTCCAGCAACCGGCCCTCACGGTCGAGAATCTCGAGGATGAACACGGGATCGACCAGCCGTCCACCCGCCGGGAACGTGGCATAAGCGCGGAGCAGCTCGGCCAGGGTGACCTCACTCGAGCCGAGCGCGAGCGATAGATCGGGCTCGAGCGGGCTCCGAATGCCGAGCGCGCGCGCCGTACGGATGAGCGGCCGAACCCCCACGCCCCGCAGGATCTTGATCGTGGCGATGTTTCGCGACCGGGCAAGCGCCTCTCGCAGCGTGATCGGCCCGTAGAACTGCTCCTCGTAGTTCTCCGGCTTCCAACGCGCGCCCGTCTCGAGGTCCTCGTACACGATGGGGGTGTCGTAGACGATGGTTGCCGGTGTGTAGCCGTTGTTCAGAGCGGTGGCGTAGATGATCGGCTTGAATGCCGAGCCGGGCTGGCGACGCGACTGAACGACGCGGTTGAACTGGCTGCGCCGGAAGCTGTACCCGCCGACCATTGCCGGCACGTGGCCGGAGGGGATCTTCATCGACAGGAGCGCTCCCTCCGCCAGCGGCTCCTGATGGAGATCGAACCGGGGGACCGTCTCCGGTTCCCCACCCTCGACGCTCACCACGGCGTCTCCGACCTTCTCGAGCTCGACGAGGTAGCCTGGCTTGAGTGCCGTGCGGATGTGGCGGATCTGGCCTCGGGGGCCGAGGCCGTCGACGTCGGGATCCGGCCGCCGGGCCCACGATACGTCCTCGATACCGAGGACGGTCTCCTGGCCGTCCCCCAGCATCAGTCGGGCCCGCTCTTCCTTCTGATCCACCTCGACGACGAGCGCGCGTACTCTGGCCCCGTCGTCCCATGGGCCGGCACCGTTGGTTTCGGTGAGCTCCGCCAGAAGCTCCGGCCACTCGTCCCGGGGGACGGCCCGGATCGGGCCGCGATACCCCCGACGCCGGTCGTGTGCCCGCAGACCCTGCCGTACAGCCTCGTAAGCTGCCTGCTGATGCTCCGCCTGCAGCGTCGTCCAGACCTGCAGGCCTCCGGTCAGCACCTCGTCCGCCCCAAAACGCTCGACGAGGTAGCGTCGGACCTCCTCAGCGAAGTACGCGGAGCTCTCCCGCAGCTCTTCGATCTCGCGCTCGGCGAGGACCCACGGTTCTTCGAAGGCCTGCAGTCGCTGCTCCGTCGTGATGTACCCCTCCTCGAACAGGCGTCGCAGGACGAAACGCTGGCGGCGCTTCGCGGCCTCCAGGTTCTGAAACGGGGTGTAGCGGGACGGGGCCGGAACGAGACCGGCGATCAGTGCGGCTTCCCCGATGCTCAGTTCGTCGACCGACTTTGCGTAGTAGGTCTGCGCGGCTGCCTCGATGCCGTAAGCCCCCGAGCCGAGGTAGATCTGGTTGAGGTAGAGGTAGAGGATCTCGTTCTTGTCGAGGTGGTCCTCGATCCGCTTGGCCAGGACCATGTCTTTGATCTTGCGGAGCAACGTGCGTTCCGAGCTGAGTAAGAAGGTCTTGGCGACCTGTTGGGTGATCGTGCTCCCTCCCTGTCGGATGCCTCTAGCCCGCAGATTGGCCCAGGCAGCTCGGAGGATGCTCGCGTAGTCGAGCCCCTGGTGCTCGTAGAAGGCGTCGTCCTCGGCTGCCACGAAGGCATGGACGACGTGTGACGGAACCCGCTCGATCGGGACGATCTCGCGGCGCTCACGGAAGAACTCCCCGATCACCTGACCCTCGATCGAGTAAGCGCGGGTGATCAGGTTCGGCCGGTAGTCGTCCAGCGACCGTAGATCGGGGAGCTCCCTGAGGATGAGGGCCTGGAAGGCGACGAGTGCAGCCGCAGAGGCGAACACCCCGAGCATGATCAGCGCAACCGCGAATCGGATCAGACTTCTCACGTTGCCGACCGTGGTAACCCGGGACGGGTCATCAATCGAGCCTAGCCGAGGCCGCAATTCGATTCAAACCGATCCTCCCTCTCCGGCGACTCGGTGAGGCACGGCTGCGCAACAGGTGACGGAAGTGCCCGGAGATGGACCGGACGGCCACTCCGTACGGCGACGACTGATTGACAGGCCCCGTCGCCCCTCCGTAGCATCGACGAGGAATGCGGCACGCTTTCTTGGTAGATCCCCTGCCCGGCCTCGACGTCGAGAAGGACACGACCATCGCGTTCATGCGGGAGGCTCGCCGGAGGGGTCACGAGGTGTTCACCGGCGGGATCGACGGTCTCGGGCTGGCCCAGGGCGCGAGCCCCGTCGCCTGGCTGGCGGCGACACAGCTTCGGGACGGGGACCCGTGGTACGAGACCGGGGAGTCGCGCCTCCTTGCGCTGGAGGGGTTCGACGTGGTCTGGATGCGGAAGGATCCACCCGTCGACCTGAACTACCTCTACGCCACCCTCATCCTCTCGCGCGTACCGAGGAGGACCCTGGTCGTCAACGATCCAGCGGCGCTCCGCGATGTGAACGAGAAGCTCTTCGCGCTTCGCTTCTCGGAGCTGTGTCCCGAGAGCCTGGTCAGCCGGAGCATCGAAGAGCTGCTGGAGTTCCGGGAGAAGCTCGGTGGCGAGATGATCGTCAAGCCGCTCTTCGGGTGGGGAGGCGAAGGGGTCTTCCACCTGACTCCCGGGGACCGCAACGTCCGCACCATCCTCGAGATGGCCACTCGACACGGGGCCGAGTACCAGCTTGCACAGCGCTACATCCCCGAGGTTCGCAAGGGGGACAAGCGGATCATCGTTGTGGAGGGGGAGCCCATCGGGGCGGTTCTGCGGGTGCCCCAGCAGTGGGAGACCCGTGCCAACTTCCACGTCGGAGGGACGCCTGAGCGGGCGGCGCTCACCCCCCGGGACCGTGAGATCTGTGCGGCGGTCGGGCCCGAGCTGGCCCGGATCGGCGTGGTCTTCGCCGGGGTCGACGTCATCGGGGACTGGCTGACGGAGATCAACGTGACCAGCCCGACCGGGATTCGCGAGATCAACCGGATCGAGGGGGTCCGACTGGAGATCCGGGTGCTCGATGCGGTAGAAGAGCGCCTGGAGAAGCTACACGGGGGAGGAGAGTAATGGGATGCCTGGACGGACATCGGGCGGTCGTCACGGGGGGTGCGTCGGGACTCGGTCTGGGTATCGCGCGTGCCTACGCCGACGAGGGGGCACGGGTGGCGATTGCGGACCTCGACAAGGACGCGGCCGAGGCAGCCGTTCGCGAGCTCGGTGGCGGAAGCCTCCTGCTCGAGGGCGATGTCTCGGATCCGCGGACGGTCCGCGGGTGGTTCGAGCGCATCGAGCGCGAGTGGGGAAGCCTCGAGATCCTGGTCAACAACGCCGGGATCATCGAGTATCGCAAGGAGCTAGAGCCCCGGATTCAGGCGATCACGCAGGAGGTGCTCTCGGGCGGCCCACAGAAGACGGCGCTCGACGCCGTCAGCACCCTCTCGGATGAGGATTGGAGCCGGATGCTCGGGGTGCACCTGGACGGGACCTTCTACTGCACACGCGAGGCCCTCCGGATCATGACCCCGGCCCGGTACGGTCGTATCGTGAATATGGCTTCCGTTGCGGCGACGATGGGGATCGGCGCCGCACCCGCCTACTCCGCCGCCAAGGGGGGCATTATTTCCCTCACCCGCGCGGTGGCCCGAGAGGTGGTCGGCCTCGGAATTACGGTGAATGCAATCGCGCCGGGCTTCATCGACACGCCATTCCTCGAGCCGATAGACGATCTGGTCCGACTCGGGTTCACGGCGCAGATCCCGATGCGGCGTTTCGGCACGGTCGAGGAGATCATCCCGACCGCATTGCTGCTGGCGGACCCCGCCAACGGCTACATGACCGGCCAGGTCATCTCACCGAACGGAGGTATCTTCTGATGGGCGTTGATCGGGCGCTGTTACTCGAGCGTTGCGAGCGGACCATCGAGCGGACCGACTTCCCGGAGCTGGGTGAGCGGGTCGAGGGGAAGGTGCGCGACTCCTACGTACGCGAGGGTCGCCGGGTCATGGTCACGACCGACCGGATCAGCTGTTTCGACGTGATTGTGGGGACGATCCCTCTCAAGGGCCAGGTGCTCAACCAGCTGTCGGCCTTCTGGTTCGAGCGCACGCGATCGATCGGTCCCAACCACCTCCTCGAGGTTCCGGACCCCAACGTCTCGGTCGTCCGTCAGTGCCGACCTCTCCCCGTCGAGTTCGTGTTTCGCGCGTACCTGACGGGAGTCACCCCCACCTCGATCTGGTACGCCTACGAGCGGGGGAAGCGGCTCTACTGCGGACACAAGCTCCCCGACGGGTTGCAGAAGCACGAGCGGCTCCCCGAGCTGCTCCTCACGCCGACCACGAAGGCGGAGAAGGGAGCGCACGACGAGCTCATCTCCCGGGAGGAGGCGATCGAGCGAGGGATGGTCTCCGAGGAGCTGTTCGACCGCGCGGCGCAACTGACCCGATCCCTGTTCGAGGCGGGGATGCGGTGGGCCGATAGGCAGGGGATGATCCTGGTCGATACCAAGTACGAACTCGGGCTCGACAGCGAGGGGGAGCTAGTCGTGATCGACGAGATCCACACCCCGGACTCCTCCCGCTACTGGTACCGAGATACCTACGAGCGGGCACTTTCCGAGGGGCGGGACCCCGAGGCTCTCGATAAGGAGTACGTCCGACGCTGGCTCGCGTCCAACGGATACACGGGCGACGGCGAGCCGCCGAAGCTGCCCGATGAGATCCGTTGCGAGGCTGCTGCGCGGTACATCGAGGCCTACGAGCGGGTCACCGGACTTCCCTTCGAGCCGGCCGACGACGACCCCTCCACACGCATCCGACGGAGCCTGGGGCTTTTTTCGTCGAAATCTGTTTGACAAGCTCGACGATCGTTGCATAACTTATGCCGCGAACCCGTCGGTCTCTCTCGTATCAGCCGAGGGGAGACGGTTCTTCGAGGACGCTAGCGCGCCAGCGGAGAACCGCTCCGGGAAATCGGGGATGCGACCGACGGGGAGAAAAGGGGGGTGAACATGGCAACGAAGGTTGCTCGAACAGGAGTCCGTCGGGCTTCCGGCTGGCTCTACTATCTCGATAAGCAGGGGGACGTCTCCCGCGTGCCGATGGCACGTGGAGGCGCGCGGCCACCGCGGTCCCGTCCTGAGAAAGTCGCCAAGGCTGGCGTGAAGCGAGAGGACGGCTTCCTCTACTTTATCGACAAGCAAGGCGACGTCTGCCGGACCAAGATGGCTCGTCGGGGACGCGCCGGTGGCAAGCGCCGCAAGGCTGCACGCAAGAAGCCGGCTCGCCGGAAGAAGGCTGCAGCGCGGAAGAAGGCACCGCGGCGCAAGAAGGCCGCACGGCGCAAGAAGGCACCGCGGCGTAAGAAGGCCGCACGCAAGAAGCCGGCACGCCGGAAGAAGGCTGCACGGCGGAAGAAGGCACCGCGGCGCAAGAAGGCTGCCCGTCGGAAGCCGGCACGCCGGAAGGCCCGACGACGCTAGCCGGGGTCGGTTCGTCGAGCCTGAGGGCAACGACGGACCTGACCTCGTTCTGATAGAGGTTGGACATCGAGAGAGAGGGGGGCGGGAGCCCTTGAGGCTTCCGCCCCCTTTCCGTTTAGCCCCGACTCCGGCTCCAGGTGCAAACTTCGGCTGCAGGCGCTGCTATATTCGGCGTTAGCCATGACGCGCCCCAAGCCGTCCCGCTCGCCGGGGGACTCCGCAGCCGATGCGCCTGCGGAGGTCGCCACGGGAGTCCCTCCGTCCGAGGAGGAACCCTCCCGCCCCACGCTCCTGGTCGTGGACGACGAGGAAGCGATTCTCGAGGCGGTATCACTGACCCTTGCCTCGGAAGGGAGGGTGCTCGTCGCTCGAAACGGTCGCGAGGCACTCGAACTTCTCGAGACCGAGGATGTGGCCCTGATCCTAACCGATCAGCGGATGCCGGGGATGAACGGGGTGGAGCTTCTCGAGCGAGCGCGCCAGATCCGTCCGCAGGCCATCGGGATCCTACTCACCGGCTACACCGACATCGACGCCCTCGCGGACGCGATCAATCGAGTCCAGGTCTACGGGTACGTGCAGAAGCCCTGGGAGCTGAACGACCTCCGCCTGACGGTGCGCCGCGCGCTGGAGGCATACGAGCTCGCACGCGAGAACCGCGAGCTGACGCGTCGCCTGGAGGAGGCGATTGCGCAGCTTCGTCAGGAGAACGTGCTGCTTCGTCGGGAGGCTGGGAAGCGCTACTGCTTCGACCGGGTGCTCGGGCAGGCGCCGTCGATGCAGGAGCTGTTCGACCTTCTCGAGAAGGTGGCCGACACCCACGCCACCGTGCTCCTGACGGGCGAGACCGGAACCGGCAAGGATCTCGTCGCGCGCTCCATCCACTACCAGGGCCCTCGGAGAAGCGCCCCCTTCGTAGCGCAGAACTGCGGGGCATTGCCGGAGGGCCTGCTGGAGAGCGAGCTCTTCGGCCACCGCCGGGGCGCGTTCACGAGTGCCGTGGAGGACAAGCGGGGGCTCTTCGAGGTGGCCCACGGGGGGACCATTTTTCTCGACGAGATCGGCGAGACCACACCGGGGATGCAGGTCCGGTTGCTTCGAGTGCTCGAAGGCGGAGAGTTTCGTCCCCTCGGCTCCTCGGAGGTGCGGCGGGTGGACGTCCGGGTGATCGCGACGACCAACCGCGACCTACGCGAGGCGGTCGAGGGTGGTCGGTTTCGCCGAGATCTCTTCTACCGGCTCAACGTGGTCCACATCCACCTGCCGCCGCTGCGCGAGCGCTGCGAGGATATTCCTATGCTCACGGAGCACTTTCTGCGGGCCAGCAACGAGCGCCTGGGGAAGGAGGTCGAGGGGATCACGCGGGCCGCGATGGACCTGCTGCTCGCGTACACGTGGCCCGGCAACGTCCGCGAGCTTGCCAACGAGATCGAGCGCGCCGTTGCGCTTGCGGGCAGCTCGCGTCGGATCGACGAGGCGATGCTCTCGGATCATCTCCGGAGCTCGGTGACCGTCCGCGCCCCACGTGAGGTCGACGGGGGGGAGATCGAGACCTGGAGCCTGAGCCTGGCGCTCGAGGGGCTCCAGCGGAGGATGATTCAGAGCGCACTCGCGGCGGCGGGAAGCAAGAGCGGGGCGGCGCAGAAGCTCGGGATTCCGCGCCAGAGCCTCCAGAAGATGATCAAGCGGCTCGGGATCGAGTAGACTGGCCGCCGATGCCGGAGCAGCTGGCGTTGCGGGAGTTCTCTTCGCCCATCGGAGCGCTGCGGCTCGCCGCGACGTCGAAGGGGCTCGTGCGGCTGGCGTTTCCGCGCGAGCGCGGCCTCGGGTTCCGCGGGTGGCTGGAGCGCCACGTCCCGGACGCTTCTTCCGTCGATTGGGTGCCCGTGCTCGACAAGGTGGCCGCGGAGCTCGAGGAGTACTTCTCGGGTCGAAGAACGGCGTTCAGCGTTCCGCTGGACCTCCGGGGCACGCCCTTTCAGCGAGCGGTGTGGGAGGAGCTTCTCCGGATCCCCTACGGCGAGGTACGAAGCTACGGGGAGGTGGCGGGAATCCTGGGTCGTCCGCGTGCGGCCCGCGCCGTGGGCACGGCGGTCGGAGCGAATCCGGTCCCCGTACTCGTCCCGTGCCACCGGGTCATCGAGGGGAGCGGGGGACTCGGAGGTTTCGGCGGGGGTCTCCAGGCGAAGCGGGAGCTTCTCGCGCTCGAGCGTGCCCGGCTCCCCGCCGGAAGACTGCTCTAACCGGCCTTAGCGGGTTATCGGGCGGCAGAGCCACCCTGCCCGCACGCCGCGTGACTTCGTGCGCGGCTCCGTTAGCGGGTTATCGGGCGGCAGATCTTTCCGGCCTAACGGCGGGCGTAGCCCGCCTTGCCGGGCGGCGCCCGACTGCGTGTGCGCCTCGTCGCCTGCCCGCACGCCGCGTGGCAAGCCCCGCAGGGGCGCGCAGCGAGCCGGCAGCGAGCGAAGCGCGTAGGGCGTGACCCCGCAGGGGCGCGCAGCGAGCCAGCAGCGAGCGAAGCGCGTAGGGCGTGACCGCTCACGCCCATAACGCGAAAGACTCGTGCGCGGCTTAGCTTAGAGCTTGGTCAGACCCGTTCGAGGGCCTGTTCCACGTCCGCGATCAGGTCTTCGACATCCTCCAATCCGACGGCGTAGCGGACCAGGTTGTCGCGGATGCCGAGCTGAGCCCGCTCCTCCGGCGAGTGGTCCCAGTAGGACATGACCGCGGGCTGCATGACGAGGGCCTCGACACCGCCGAGGCTGGGAGCGATGTAGGGGATGCGGAGCGCATCGATGAACTTCGCGGTGGCTTGTAGGTCGCCTCGAATGTCGAAGCTGACCACACCCCCGAACCCCCGCATCTGGCTGCGTGCCACGGCGTGGTCGGGATGGCTGGGGAGCCCGGGGTAGTAGACCTGCTCCACCGCCCGGTGTTGCTCCAGGTAGCGGGCGAGTGCGAGCGCCGTTGCGTTCTGCCGCTCCACCCGCACGCTCAGGGTCTTGATTCCCCGCAGGAGCAGGTAGGCCGCATGCGGATCCATCACGCCCCCCAGGATTCCCTGGAGGTAGCGCACCTTGCCGACGAGCTCCCCGTTCCCCACGACCGCCCCTGCCAGAACGTCGTTGTGGCCCGCCAGGTACTTGGTCCCGGAGTGCAGGGAGAGATCGGCGCCTAGCTCGAGGACCTTCTGGTTGATCGGTGTGACGAAGGTCGAATCGATCACGCAGATCGCTCCGTGATCTCGGCAGAGACCGGCGACCCGCGGGATGTCGATGACCCGAAGGTAGGGGTTCGTCGGAGACTCCGAGAAGAACAGGCTTGCGCTCTTCTCCTTGAGCACGCGTTCCAGACCGTCCAGGTCCGCCGGATCCAGGATCGTGGCCTCCACTCCCATCCTCGGGAGAACTCTTACGATGAACTCGCGGGTCCGCTTGTAGCAGTCCGTCGTCGTGACGATGTGTCCCCCTGCCGGGACGAGCGCGAGGAGCAGCGTCGTGACGCTGCTCATGCCGGAGGCGCTGAGCAGGCAGTCTTCCGCCCCCTCGAGGGCACAGATCTTCTGCTCCACCGTGCGGACCGTCGGGTTCCCGTAGCGGGCGTACTCGAAGCTCTGCTGGCGACCCTCCTGGTAGTCGATCACCTCCTGGGTGTCGTGGAACCAGTAGGTCGAAGTCTGGACGATCGGGGTCGTGATCGAGTCCGCGACTCGCTGACGCCCTTCGCGCTCGCCGCTATGGACCGCACGGGTCGAATCACCTTGCTGCGTCTTCTTCGTCATGGGGGAGGGCGGAGGTTACCCCCGCACTGAAAGTCGGTCAACGTCGTTCCGGCAGGGTCCAAGGCCCCCGCTCGCGGAGCCGCTCGAGGACAGCACCGAATGCCTCGGGCCCGAATCGGATGTCCCCGCGGCCGCGGCCCAGCGCGACATCGGGCTTGCTCGCCCCATGGAAGTCGCTTCCTCCGGTCGGCACGAGGCCGTGTAGGCGTCCCAGACGGGAAATGCGTTTTCTCTGCTTCCGACTCAGGCTCGGATGCTGGACCTCGATCCCGTCCAAACCGAGCCGGGCGACGCGTGCGACGAACCTCTCCAGGCCACCCGGGCCATCGACTCCCACCGAGAGTGGCGGGTGCGCGAGCACCGCGATACCGCCCGCCTCGTGGATCATGTGGATGGCCTCTGCGGCGGTCACTCCGCGGCGAGGAACGAAGGCTGGCGCGTGTCTACCGATGAACCGGTCGAACGCCTCCTGGGCGGTTCGGCAGACCGACATCCGGACGAGGGCCTCCGCGATGTGGGGCCGTCCGACGGCGCTGCGCGCTGCGAGGTCCCGGATGAACTGATCCGGGATCTGAATACCGAGCTTCCGAAGCCGCTCCAGGATCCGCAATCCCCGCTCGAGCCGGTCGCGGCGGCGAGACTCGAGGTTCGAAGCGAGCGTCTTGCACTCGGGGTCGATCCCGAAGCCGAGGATGTGCATCTGCCTCGATCCGCCCGCCTCCGACACCGAGATCTCGGTGCCGGGAACGACGACCACCGCGCGCGCCCTTCCCTCCTCGACCGCCTCGGTAAGGCCCGCAATCGTGTCGTGGTCGGTGAGAGCCAGGCCCGCGATGCCCTGTTCGTCTGCCTCCCGCACGATCTCCGTCGGAGTCAGCGTGCCGTCTGAAGCCGTCGAGTGGACGTGAAGGTCGAAGCGCTCTCCCATCTAGCGACACTCCTCGACATACCCGAGGGCCTTCAGTTTCTCACAATCCTCCAGCGAGATCTCCGCGATCTCACCCGTTGCGGGGTTGGCCTGTGCTTCGAACTCGAGAGTGATCAGTTCTCCGAGAAGGATCTGAGCACGATCGGGCTGGTTCTCGGTGAGGTTGTTCATTTCTCCTGCATCGGCGGCTACGTGGTAGAGCTCGAGCTCCGAGAGTCCCCGGGGATTGCCAGGGTTCGCGCGAATCAGCTTCCATCCGCTGGCTCGTATGGCCTGGAGGACGTTCCCCTCGTGGTCCTCCTCGGCATAGACCGTTCGCTCATGGTCCCTCCCCGCCAGCAGGTCGTCGCCCTGCATCGACGGGGGTACTGGCGCATCGACGAGGGCGAGCAAGGTAGGGGCGATGTCGATCAGCCGGACCTGCCCCTCCCAGCGCGGCGGCGCAGCGCGTCTGCCACGCGGCCACTTTGCGATGAACGGGACGGCGATTTGCTCGTCGTACAGGGTGAGTCCGTGCCACCAGCCGCCGTGCTCCTGGAACTCCTCCCCGTGGTCCGACGTGATGACCACCATCAGATCCTCGTAGAGTCCCCGGCGCTCCAGCTCGGCAACGAGCTCCCCGAAGCGTTGATCGAAGTACTCGATCTCGCCTTCGTACCGGCGCACCATATCGTCCCGTAGCTCCGGTGCCGGGTCGGGCGTCGTGGCTCGGGCAATTGCCTGTCCGTCATCCGGATGGGTGAAGTAGGGATCGTGCGGCTCCATGTAGTGGAGAAGCAGAAAGAACCGCTCGCTCCCGTGCCGATTCAGCCACTCGACGGTCGTGCGGTTCACCACCTCGGCCGGCTGATAGGCCTGCCCTGGCCGAAGCGCGCCCGACAGCCTCCCGGCCACGCGTTTGGCGACCTCGTACAGGAGCAGCCTCGATGTCGAGTCCCGCGCGCCGAAGAGTTAGTCCGGGGTGAGGTAGCGATACTCGTCGAAGCCCTGCTGGAAGTTGAAGCTGGGGCTCAGGTTGATGTTCGTGACGATCCCACCCGTCGTGTAGCCGAACGCAGAGAGCGCCTCCGCCAGGGTCACGACCGAGTCTGGAAGTCGGGACGGCTTGAGCACCGCTTGGTGGGAGCTCGGATAGAGCGACGTCAGGATCGAGGCGATAGAGGGCTTCGTCCACGAAGCCTGAGCAAACGCGGCACGAAACACGCTGCCCTCGCCGGCGAGCCTGTCGAGGGTCGGGGTCTCGACGCCACTCCCGCCGTAGATCGAGAGGGCGTCAGCGCGCAGGGTGTCGACGATCACGAGCAGCAGGTTGGGTAGATTCGTGAGGTGCGCCGCGATGGGCCGGGGCTCGGAGGTCGTTGGCGGCGCAGGTCCGAACCGCGCGTTCACCCCGCCGGCGAGCAGCACGCACATGAGGAAGGCCGGCACGGCCACGCGGGTCGCAAACCCCCGACGTAGCCTGGTCGCCGCGAGGAGGCGCACCGCCGCAAGCAGAACGAGCGCCGCCACCGCGTGGATCCCGACCACAGCCGCCAGGAGAGCCACGGGCGGAAGCTTCTCCCCGTAGAAGTCGCGGTAGAGGAAAAACACCGTCGCAACGAGGCTGAACGGGACGAGGCAGGCGGCGAATCCGAGCGCGGGGATCCATCGCTCCATCGCCAAACGCGGGATCGGAAGCACTCCGAGAGCCGCCCCTCCAATTCCGCCGGCCAGCCCGAGCAGCAACCCGTAGGCGAGCGGAGCGGCCCAGAAGACCTGCGCCTCATCGGTGACCTTTCCGAGAAACAGCAGGTAGCTGGCCTCACCGAAACCGATCAGCAGCCCTGCATAGAGTCCTGCAGCAAGCCCCAGCCGTGTTCCGCGGGTGATCCGGGGGAACATCGGGTCGGGCTGGCCCTCCGCTCCACCCTCCGGAGCGCCGAGGCCGAAATCAGAAGCCGCGCGCCGTGCCGCCTCGTAGTCGACCTGGGTTCCGTCCACGAGGCAGCGAGCGGGACGGTAGCTTTCACCGCGGACAATCCAGGGGATAGCCCCCAGCAGGGTCGGCGCCTCCGCCGCTAGAAATCCGAGCAGGCCCGAGGCGGCAGCCACGGCGAACGTCATTTGGTTCTGGAGGAGCAGCCCCTGCGCGAGCTCCCGGATGCCTTCTCCCGCAATCGTGAAGGGGCTGATGACCGTCGCAAAGATCTGGATCGACGACGCAAACGTCACGTCCCAGAAGCCCGCGGAGTCGGCCCGCACACCGAGGGCCCGCGCCGTGAAGTAGTACATGGCTGCGGTCATGAAGTGCGAAACCAACGAGAGCCCCCAGGCCCCCAGGAGCAGCGCCTTGTGTCGACTGTAGGCGGTTGCTCCCTCGGCGACCCGCTCGAGGGTTCGGTGGAATGTGGGGAGCGGGAGCCGCTGGACGATGAAGCGCACGAGGGCCGGCCCCGGCCAGAAAAACGCGGCCACGACCAGACCGAGTGGTGTGAGGGCGATCGGCACGCCGATCAGAGCGAGAACCGGCGCGTAGTCTCCGAAGATCGAGATCCCGAACGGAAGGGCGATCAGGAACGTGCCGAAGATCCCCGAAAGCCCCAGGAGCTTCTCGACGAGGGTGGCCGTCGAGACCTCGACGCTCCGTCCGCTGAAGCGGGCAGCATCGTAGAGCTTGTAACCGTCGAGCCCGAGTGTGGAGGGGAGGAAGGTCCCGAGGAAGCGCCCGGTGAAGAAAGCACCGACGATGTGCCTTACCGGAAGATCGATCCCCTGTCCGCGAAGCATCAGGATCCACCGGGTGATGCTCGCCCCGATGCCCACGAGCTTGATCGCCGTAGCGGCGAGCGTGAATCCTACGAACGTCCAGAGATCCAGCGCCTGGATCCGATCGCCGAGAACCTCGTAGACCGTGAGCCCCTCGTGCTCGTGGAAGAGGATCAGCCACATCACCCGCATGGTGAGGTAGGCCTTCAGCACGAACGTAGCGCGCGTTCTCCACGCTCCGTGGAGCAACCGACGCGCCAGCAGCGCTAGGAGCCCGATCCCGAGCAGCTCCAGGGTCAGTGCGAGAGCCTGCATCCGTCCTCCCGTGTTGGCTCGCGCTGCTCGAGACAGAAGCGCACGAGCCGCTCCATGCAGAGCGCCGCCACCGCCTCTGCGTCAACCTCCCGCGCGTATCGGACGGGTGGGACGGCTGCGCCGGCGCCTCGATCACGCGGAACAAGCCGGCCCCGGTCCGGGTCCTCTCCAGCTCGAGCTGCGAGCGTCAGCTCCTCGAATCGGAAATGGCGGGGCGCGAGCACGGCTGCTGCAGCGCAGGGATCGTGAAGGGTAGCGCAGCGCTCGCCCCGAGCGGCCGCCTCCGCGTTCATGAGCCGGTCGAGAAGCTCTGCGAGCATCCGCCCGCGCGGCCCCGCCGCAAACGGCTTGGTTGCGAGATCGTGCGGCCGCAGAACCACTCGACGCGTGACGTCGAGCCCCACGACGCGCAGGCTCAAGCCGGATCCGAGCAGCGCCTCCGCCGCGTCGGGGTCCGCGAAGCAGTTGAACTCCGCAACGGGGGTGACGTTTCCCTGGACCAGGGTTCCCCCCATCCAGACGATCTCGACGTGCTCGAGAAGATCCCGCCCACGCTCGAGCATTCGTGCCAGGTTCGTGAGGGGCCCGAGCGCCAGGACGATCCGCGCGCCCGCCTTCTCGAGGCTGTGTCGGAACACCTCCTCTGCCTCACGCGGGGGCTCGTCGATGGGTGGAGGCAGGGAAACTCCGTGCCGACCGTCCTCACCGTGGATGTGCGTCGCCGCAACGGGCGCGCCCCGCAGCGGTCGCGCCGCTCCCCGACCCACCGGAATGCGGCTTGCGGCCAGCGCGAGGAACCGGCGGGCGTTTTCCGTGACTGCCTCTAGGCTGGCGTTGCCCGCGACCGTCGTGATCCCCGTGACCCTTACCTCGGGAGAGGCCAGGAGGATCGAGAGCGCCAGCAGGTCGTCCACCCCGGGGTCGGTGTCGATGTGCAGGGGGACGACGTCAGCGCATTGCACGGGCACGTCCCCGGTCACCGGCGCTCTGCCCCGTAGCCCGCCTCCTCCAGTTTCCCCTCCAGGATAAGGTTGCGGCGACGCTGGAACTCCAGCTCGGTGATGAGACCTGCTCGCCGGGCCCCTTCCAGCTCGTCGAGGGCCCGCAGCTGGGCATCGGTAAAGCCCTCCGGCGCGGAAGTGACCGGAAGCTCCTCGGGTGGGGCCTCCATCAGGATGGTCTGCCGCCGAAGCCCGGAGGCCCCGAGACTCAGACCGCGGGGCCTGCGGAACTCGGGGTTCCGCCAGTCGATCGCGACCGACTGGGGACTGGCCAGCACGACCGCGGGCCCCGCGACCAGCCGAAACGAGGGCTTCCCGCTCGAGGGGCTCGTCGGAATCCGGTACTTCTCGGCCTCGTTGGCGACCCCGGGTTCATCCAGCAGCTCCTCCACGGCGTAGAACTCGAGGTAGAGCTGATGCCCCTGGACCCAGGCGCGGAAAGAGGTCACGCGGTCCTCGGTGAAGAGCACGAGCCGGCGGTCGCGCCCGAACGCCGCGGCGGCGATCTCGTCGTCGGGGCCGGCCTTCTGCAGCGCCTTCGCAAGCCCCTCCGCGAGCTCGTAGAGATAGCCCGTCCGAACGAGGGGCCCCCGTTTTCCGCGGCGGTCCTCGTAGCCCAGGCTCGCGAGGATGTGTGCCAGTCGGACGTCCGCAATCGTGGCCGGGTGGCTGTAGCCGCGGGCGATGGGCTCTCCCCCCTCCAGCATCCGACGAAGCACGACCCGAACCTGATCCGTCGAGTGGACCGGTTCTTCGGTGAAACGAGGCCCGCACCCGGTGACCGCAAGAAGGAGCACCAGGAGAATGGGCCGAGGCCAGTGTGGCATCGCGGACAGGGTAATGGATGGCCCCGTGGGGCCACTACCTGCCTCGCTCGGGCGCGATCCGGGGTGCGACGCTCAGTCAGTTTTGCCTCCCAACCACTCCGACGCAAACGGGATTCAGCCCGCTCAAGACGCAACCGTGCGTGCGCGGAGGTTGGATTGCAGTCCGTGGCCTCTTAGTTTAGGATTCGGCCGCCTTCCGACCGGAAATCCTGGTTTTTTGGGGGAGTACGATGTCGGAGTACGTGGGTTTGGGTCTGTTTGCGCTGCTCGGCTCCGTTGTCGTTGCGGGAATGCTCACTGCAGCCATCGTTCTCGGTCCCAAGCTCCGCTTTTCCGAGAAGCTCGAGCCCTTCGAGTGCGGCGAACGGCAGCTCGTCTCTCCTTACCAGCGGTTCAGTGTCAAGTTCTATCTCGTTGCCGTCCTCTTCATCCTGTTCGACATCGAGGTCGTCTTCCTCTACCCGTGGGCGGTCGTATTCCGCGACCTCGGGTGGTTCGGCTTCGTCGAGATGGGCCTGTTCATCGTCGTGCTGGCCGCGGCCCTCGTGTACGCCTGGATGAAGGGGGCGCTCGATTGGAGCTAGCAAGGTGACCCCGGAGACACGGAAGAAGATCGAAACTCTCTTCGAGCGCTATCCGAGGAAGCGTGGTGCGCTGCTTCCCGCCATCTATCTGACACAGGCCGAGAAGGGCTACGTGGATCGGGAGGCGGCCCAGGATCTCGCGGAGCTGTTCGAGATTCCGCCGGTCGCGGTCTGGGAGGTCCTGAGCTTCTACAACATGTTCTACACGGAGCCCCAGGGCCGCCACCACGTTTACGTCTGTACGAATCTTTCGTGCAGCTTGCGCGGGGCCCGGACGATGCTCAAGTCTCTGGAGGCGCACCTGGGAGTCAAAGCCGGACAGACCACTTCGGATGGGCGCGTCACACTCGGTCACGAGGAGTGCCTGGGGTCCTGCGGGACCGCTCCCATGTTGCGCGTGAATAGCGATTACCACGAGAACCTGGACACGGACGAGGCCAAGCGAATCGTCGATAGTCTCGAGTGACGCCTGTGATCACAACCCCCTACGTTACGAATTATCTTACCGAGCACTTCGCGGACGACGGTTACCGAACGCTCAAAGGTTATGAAGCGAAGGGCGGCTACCAGGCGATTCGTAAGGCGCTCCGAATGGAGCCCGATGACGTCGCCGCGGCCGTGAAGGAGTCGGGGCTGAGGGGGCGTGGGGGTGCCGGTTTTTCTTGCGGGCTGAAGTGGAGCTTCATGCCCAAAGAAACCGACCAGATGAAGGTTCTCATCGCGAACGCGGACGAGTCCGAGCCGGGCTCATTCAAGGACCGAATCATTCTGGAGCGCGGTCCGCACGTGATGCTCGAGGGGATCCTGATCGCGGCGTGGGCAACCGGCTCGAGCCGCGCCTACATCTACGTCCGGGGGGAGTACGCCCACCCGGCCGACTGCGCGGAGCGGGCAATCGAGGAGCTCTACCGAGCCGGGTATCTCGGCCGCAACTGCTTCGGGAAGAAGGGCTTCGACGTCGATATCTACGTGCACCGCGGTGCGGGCGCCTACATCTGCGGAGAAGAGACGGGGCTGCTCGAGTCGCTCGAGGGAAAAAAGGGTCAGCCGCGCAAGAAGCCCCCGTTCCCAGCACAATACGGCGCGTTTGGGCTCCCGAGCACGGTCAACAACATCGAGACGTTCGCGCACGTTCCCTTCATCATCGATCGGGGGGTGGACTGGTTTCGGGGTATCGGTACCGAGAAGAGCACCGGTACGACGATATTCGGGGTCTCCGGTCACGTTGAGCGCCCCGGTCTCTTCGAGCTTCCCCTGGGTACCCCGCTTCGGGAGATCCTGGGACACGCGGGTGGCGTTCGTCACGGCCGTGCGCTCAAAGGAGTCATCCCCGGCGGAGTCTCGATGCCGATCCTTCCCGCGTCCGATCTCGACGTGCCGATGGCGGATGAGTTCCTCGCCGAGCGGGGCACCCACCTCGGAACCGGCGGGATGGTCGTCATGGACGAGACGACCTGCATGGTGCGTGTCGCGTGCGTGGTCAGCTACTTCTTCCGGGACGAATCGTGCGGTCAGTGTACGCAGTGCCGTGAGGGCACGGGGTGGATGAATAGGATCTGCCAGCGCATCGAGGAGGGGCGGGGAGTTCCTGCGGACCTCGAGGTGCTCGGCGATCTTCCCGGGATGCTGGAGGGGCAGACCATCTGCGCGTTCGCCGACGCGGCCGCGTGGCCGATCGGAGGGTTGTTGCGGCACTTCAGGGATGATTTCGAGGCGCACATCCGGGAAAGGAAGTGTCCCTTCCCCGAGAGCTTTGAGCTGTAGCCGTGCCGAAGATCACCGTTGACGGAACCGAATACGAGGTGCCCGAAGGGAAGATGATGCTCCAGGCTCTCGACGATCTCGGCCTGCTGCTGACCGAGATCGACATCCCGCACTACTGCTGGCATCCGAAGCTCTCGATCGACGGATCGTGTCGGATGTGCCAGGTCGAGGTCGAGGGCACGCCGAAGCTCCAGATTGCGTGCAACACGCCCGTGCGCGACGGAATGGTGATCCGCACGAACACCGAGCAGGTCAGGACGGCCCAGCGGGGAGTGATGGAGCTGTTGCTCATCAACCACCCTCTCGATTGCCCGATCTGTGATCAGGCGGGAGAGTGCAAGCTCCAGGACTTCGCGGTTCGGTACGGGCTCGAGCACGCGCGGACGCGCGATCCGCGACGTCCCGCGAAGAAGGGGACCCCCCTCGGGCCGACGATCATGCTCGACCAGGAGCGGTGCATTCTATGCCGACGCTGTGTCCGGTTCTGTCGTGAGATCCCCAAGACCGGTGAAATCGGCGTCTTCGCGCGGGGGGATCACTCCCTTCTGGAAGTGTTTTCCGGAATGGAGCTCGACAACCCTTACTCTATGAACGTCGCCGACATCTGTCCCGTGGGCGCGCTCACGACGCGGGACTTTCGGTTCAAGATCCGGGTCTGGTTCCTGGAGGACCGGGAGACCGTCTGCAACCAGTGTGCGAACGGCTGCAATCTTTACGCCTCGGTCGCGTACAACAAGGTCTACCGCTACCTGCCCCGTCGGAACGACGGCGTCAACGAGACGTGGATCTGCGACTACGGTCGAATGTCCTACCGGACGATCCGCGAGAATCGGCTGGACGAGCCGCGTCTGGGACGCAGCACCGCTACCTATTCTGCAGCGATCCGCCGCGCTGGCGAGGGGTTGCGCCAGGCGCGCGATTCGGGCGGTCGGATCGTCGGCGTCGGATCCGCGTTTGCGGCAAACGAGGACCTGTTCGTTCTCCGACAGCTGCTCGACGGCCTTTCGGCCGGGCCAGGTCTCCTCGTGGTTCCCACGGGAAAGGCGGATGAGCTGCTCATCAAGGAGGAGAAGGCCCCGAACGCGGCGGGGGCGAGACTGCTCGGGTTCGAGGAGAGTTCGGGGCCCGTGGGTCCGGCTGCCGTGGCGCTCGTGCTCGGGCACGCGCTCCCCGCGGAGGCGTTCGAAGGTGTCGAGACGCTGATCTTGATCGACACGCACCGCTCGCCGCTCGTCGAGCGAGCCGACGTGGTGCTCCCTGCGCGGTACTTCGCGGAGAAGGTGGGAACCTTCGTGAACCACGCTCGGAGGATCCAGCGCTTCCTTCCCGTGGTGGAGCCGGTCTTCGAGTGCGAGCCCGAGGGGCAGGTGCTCCAGCGGATCGCCGTTGCAGCCGGCCTCGATGGATTCTCCGGGACGTACGACCCCTTCGAGATCTCCAAGCGTCTCGCCGAGGAGGCGACCGCCTTCGCCGGAGCTGAGCTCGGAACGCTGGACGACCAGGGACAGGAGATTCCGTAGATGGATCCCGTTCTGGTTGGCAAGGCCGTGTTCATCTTCCTGGTCACCGTGGGCCTGTTCGGCCCCGTGATGACGTGGATCGAGCGGAAGCAGAGCGCGCTCATGCAGGACCGCGTCGGCGCCAATCGCGCCGACATTCTGGGCCTGCGGGTGATCGGTCTCTTCCACCCGATCGCCGACGCCATCAAGATGCTGACCAAAGAGGACACGGTTCCGACCGGCGCCCACCGTGTTCTCCACGCCCTTTGCCCGTTCATCGCGGCGACGCCGGCCCTGATCAGCTTCGCGGTGATTCCGTATGGGGGTACGTACACGGCGTTCGGCAGGGAGTTCAACCTGTGTGTGGCCGACCTGGACTACGGTGTGCTCTACATCTTCGCCATCGGATCGGTTGCCACGTACGGCAGCATCCTCGCCGGCTGGGCGGGCAACAACAACTGGGGGATCCTCGGATCGCTGCGCGCCTCGGCCCAGATGATTTCCTACGAAGTGGCGCTGGGCGTCTCCGTGATCGGCATGTTCATGATCTGCGGTTCGGTTCGACTCACGGACATCGGTCTCGTGCAGCAGGAGACCTTCCGGCTGTTCGGCTTTCTCGAGCACTTCGGATGGATCGCGCCGGGGACGGGTTGGGTCGACGCGATCACTTTGCCCATGTGGGGAATCTTGCTGCAGCCGCTCGCCTTCTTCATCTTCCTCGGCGCCATCATGGCTGAGAACAAGCGGCCCCCGTTCGACCTCCCCGAGGCCGAGTCGGAGCTCGTCGCCGGCTACTTCACCGAGTACAGCGGGATGAAGTTCGGGCTCTACCTCCTGGGTGAGTGGACCGAGGTCGTGGTGATCGCAGGGCTCGTGACGGCGCTCTTCCTCGGTGGCTGGGCCATCCCCTGGGTTTCGGATGTGGCGCTGATCGGGTTCCTATCGGGCCTCGTGGGCTCCGATTGGGGCAACCTGCTCGCCATGCTGGTCCACGTCGGCGTTTTCCTCGTGAAGCTGGTCTTCATGATCTTCTTCCAAATGATTCTCCGCTGGAGCCTTCCGCGCTTCCGTTACGACCAGGTGATGAATCTCGGCTGGAAGATCATGCTGCCGCTCTCACTCGCCAACATTCTCCTGACCGGCCTCGCGATGCTGGTTGTGCAGGAGGTGACCTCGTGACGGAGCTCGTTCTTTTCTGGCTCTTCGCCGTGGTGGCCGTCGCGGGAGGGATCGGCATGCTGCTGAACCTCCGGAACACCGTTGCGTCCGCCCTCTGCCTGGTGCTCACGATGCTGGCCCTGGCCTGCCTGTTCGTCCTGCTACTTGCGCAGTTCGTCGGCGTCATCCAGGTGATGGTTTACGCCGGCGCCATCATCGTGCTGTTCCTGTTCGTGATCATGCTCCTCAACATGGAGCGCGACACCCTCGGTGCGGAGACCTACCCGGTGGTCAAGGTCCTCGCGGCGATCTTTACGGTCGCGGTCGGAATCAAGCTCGCGACGGTCGTCGCGACCCTGCGAACCCCGTGGGCGGAGGTGGATGAGGCCTTTGGGACAACCCGCGAGTTCGGGCAGGCCCTCTTCACGGACTACGTGCTTCCGTTCGAGCTCGCTTCCATTCTTCTTATAGCCGGAATCGTGGGCGCGATCGTGCTGGCCAAACAGAGGCTCGAGTGATGAGCGTGCCGATCTTCTACTACCAGGCCCTTGCCGCGGTGCTCTTCGCCCTGGGGGTGCTCGGGGTTCTGACCCGCCGGAACGTCATCGTGATCTTCATGTCGATCGAGCTGATGCTCAACGCCGCGAACCTCTCGTTGGTGGCGTTCAGCCGCTTGTGGGGAAGCATCGACGGGCAGGTCTTCGTGTTCATGGTCATGGTCGTCGCGGCCGTGGAGGTCGCGGTTGGGCTCGCGATCGTGATCAGCCTCGTCCGAAATCGGGATACAGTGAACATCGAGGACACGAGCCTCTTGCGCTGGTAACGGGGGAGGGATGGACCACACGAACGAGACGCTTCGCTGGATCCCGCTCCTGCCGCTGCTATCGGCGGCGGTGAGCGGGATCTGGTTGACGCTGTTCCGTCGCCAGTGGCCACGGAACCTCGTGATCTTGCTCGGGTGCGGGATGCCGCTCCTCTCCTTCCTGATCGCGCTGATCCATGTCTTCGGTCTGACCGGACTGCCGTCGGAAGGCCGTTACCTGGTGGACAACGTCTACACGTGGATCGGGGTTCACCCCTTCCACGCCGAGCTCTCCTTCCTGCTGGATCCGCTCTCCGCCGTGATGGTGCTGGTCGTCACGGGGGTCGGCTCGATCATCCATATCTACTCGGTGGGATACATGGGAGAGGACCACCGAGACGATCGAGGATTCCAGCGGTTCTTCTGCTTCCTGAACCTCTTTCTGTTCTCGATGCTCATGCTGGTGCTGGGGGACAACCTGCTGGTGCTCTTCATCGGCTGGGAGGGCGTGGGGCTCTGCTCCTACCTTCTGATCGGCTTCTGGTTCCTCGACCAGCACAACGCCTTCTGCGGCCAGAAGGCGTTCATCGTCAACCGCATCGGGGACTTCGCGTTCCTGCTCGGGGTCTTCCTCCTGTTTTGGGCCTTCTTCGACGCGGGCTATCCCACCATCGAGTTTCGAGCGATGGAGGCCCACATCGAGCTGCTCGCTGACCGCAACGTCGACATGCCGGCAGCACTGGGCTTTCTACCGGGCTTCCCGAGCTGGAAGCTCCTGACGCTTGCAGGGGTCTGCCTGTTCATCGGGGCGTGTGGGAAGTCCGCTCAGATTCCGCTGTACGTGTGGTTGCCGGACGCGATGGCCGGGCCGACGCCGGTTTCGGCTCTGATCCACGCCGCGACCATGGTAACGGCGGGCGTCTACATGGTCTGCCGGCTCTCGTTCCTCTACGCGCTCGCACCGGGCGCGATCGCGACGATTGCCTGGGTCGGCGGGCTCACGGCGCTGTTCGCCGCCACGATCGGGATCTGCCAGAAGGACATCAAGAAGGTCCTCGCCTACTCCACGGTCAGCCAACTCGGCTACATGTTTCTGGCCGCCGGAGTCGCCTCCTACACCGCGGCGATCTTCCACCTGATGATGCACGCTTTCTTCAAGGCTCTGCTC
This sequence comes from Deltaproteobacteria bacterium, assembly GCA_030665705.1. Lineage (GTDB taxonomy): Bacteria > Myxococcota_A > UBA9160 > SZUA-336 > SZUA-336 > DAOUZG01. The sequence continues at coordinate 22,329 of DAOUZG010000001.1, forward strand.
TTCCTGGCTGCGGGCTCCGTCATCCTCGGGATGCACCACGAGCAGGACACGGACCGGATGGGCGGTCTGCGACGACTCATGCCGTGGACACACTTCACTTTCCTCATTGGGGTCATCGCGATCGCTGGCTTCCCACCGTTTTCGGGATTCTTCTCCAAGGACGAAATCCTGCTGGGGGTGTACCTCGCACACGACATTCCCGCGCACGGAACGCTCTGGGGGATCGGCGTTCTCACGGCTGGCCTCACCTCTTTCTACATGTTCCGGCTCTACTTCCGGACCTTTGCAGGCCAGTCCCGCGCTCCGGGTGAGGTCCGATCGCACATCCGAGAGCAGGGGAAGTGGATCGTCGTTCCACTCGCGTTGCTCGCGTTCCTCTCCTTTGTGGGCGGATTCGTCTTCGGGCTCCCCGACCTCTACGGGGAGTGGCTCGGAATCGAGCGCTCGAACAGCCTGCACTACTTCCTGGAGCCGTTCGTCCATTCGGCGGAACACCACATCTCGCATGCGGAGGAGCTGCGTCTGGCAGGGGGCGCCGTCATGATGGCGGCCACCGGCGCTCTGGCCGCAGCCTATCTGTACGTTTACCGAACGGA
>DAOUZG010000211.1 GCA_030665705.1 Deltaproteobacteria bacterium
TGGGTTCTTCATCTCAAGCGGGGAGGCCGACGGCCTGACCAATATCGACACGGACCTGAAGCTTCCGATCACCGAGCGTTACTTCCTCGGTGGTGTAGGCGCCTTCCAGGTCCGCGGCTTCAAGCAGCGCTCCCTCGGTCCCCGGCGTACGATCCTGAACCAGGCCTCCACGAATGACGGGCACCTGTACTTCTTCCCGACCGAACGCATCATAGACGAGAACACCGGAGATGACCTAGGCTGCTTGAGGGGCCCCGGAACCTGCAACAGTCTTTCCGACACCGACATCGACGATTTCGATGAGCTCGAACTCGCGGACGTCATCGGCGGCAACAAGTTCTTCCTGTTGAATTTAGAGCTCCAGTTCCCGATCTCGGAAGACCTCGGCCTGATGGGGCTGGTCTTTTTGGACATGGGAAACTCATTTGCGGAGGACGAGCAGATCAACCCGGCTGATTTCCGCTTCGGGGCCGGTGTCGGTGCACAGTGGTTCAGTCCCTTTGGTCCCATCCTCGTCCAGCTCGGTTTCCCGCTCGACCGCCTCGACGACGAGGACAGCGCCGTGTTCGAGTTCTCACTGGGTGGGTCCGTCTACTGACGCTAACCTCCCCGTGGCTCTCGAAACGCTCTGACGCGAAAAGGGAGGGCGTATGGCTAAGCGAAGCATTGCATCTTGGGTCGTGGTCGGCTGCCTGGCGGGGCTCTGGGCTCCCGCGGCGTCCGCCGAGGACTCCACCCGACTGGCGTTCGTAGACCTCCGGAAGGCGGTTTTCAGCTCGCGCGAGGGGAAGGCCGCCCAGCAGGAGTTCGCGGATCTCGAGAAGAAGAAGCTCGAGGCGCTTCGGCCCCTCCGCGACGAGCTCCACCGTCTCGAGGAAGAGGTCGAGAAGCAGAAGTACCTGATCACCGAGGAGGCGCTCGCGGAGCGTCAGCTCGAGATCATGAAGCGTCGTCGGGATCTCGAGCGTGACATCCGTGGGGCGGAGGACGACCTCCAGCTCGAGCAGGTCCGCCTTCTCCAGCCCATCCAGAAGAAGATCGCCAAGGTGGTCGAAGACCTCGGCAAGGAGAAGGGATTCACGATGATCGTGGACAAGAACACGCGGGGCATCATCTATACGGACAAGAGCCTCGACGTCACCGAACTCGTGGTGGAGAAGCTCAACAAGGACTAGAGAGGGGTGCCGGCGGATCGGGTCGCCGGGGCTCCACAGCGCTCCTGAGCCCCAAGAGGTGGTGAAAAGGGTTCGGGGCGCCTACCGTTTCCGCGCCTCGGGGCAGGTGGGGGGACCTGGCTACCGGGGCTGAGTTCAGGGCCGGGTTCCTGAACCGGCAGGGGGTTGCACCGTGAACCAGATTCACCCCACTGCGGTGATCGATCCCAAAGCCGAGGTCCATCCGACGGTCGAGGTCGGTCCCTATGCGGTGGTCGGGCCCCGGGTGAAGCTCGCCGAAGGGGTGATCCTCAAGGCCCATGCCTTCGTGACGGGGCACACGAGCGTGGGTCCGTACACGCGGATCTTTCCCTTTGCATCGATCGGGGGGGAGCCCCAGGACCAGAAGTACCGGGGCGAGCCGACGCGCCTCGTCATCGGCGCGCGCAACACGATCCGGGAGTACGTCACGATGCACGCGGGAACCCGCAGCGGCGGAGGCGTGACGACCGTCGGCGACGACAACCTCTTCATGGTCGCCTCCCACGTTGCACACGACTGCCAGGTCGGAAACCACGTGATCATGGCGAACCAGGCGAGCTTCGGGGGGCACGTGACCATCGAGGACCACGCCGTGCTGGGGGGACTGTGCGGGATCCACCAGTTCGTCCGGGTCGGAGAGTCTGCGATGGTCGCCGGAATGTCGGGCGCCGGCCAGGACGTACCGCCGTTTACGATCGTGCAGGGCAACCACGCACGCGTCCTCGCCGTCAACGTCGTGAACCTCGAGCGGCGTGGCTTCTCTCGGGAGCGGATCCAGAAGGTCGATCGAGCCTTTCGGATCCTGTTCCGCTCGGGGCTTCGTCCCCGGGATGCGTTTGCGAAGATTCGCGAGGAGCTGGCCGACTCGCCCGACGCAGAGCACCTCGTCGCCTTTCTCGAAAAATCAGAGCGCGGCTTCTGCCGCGTGCGGTAGGACTACTCAGCGCCTCATGACCTCAACCCTCGGGTTAATCGCCGGGAGTGGGCGGCTTCCTTTCGAGGTGGCAGAGGCGGCCCGCGACCACGGTCTCCGGCTCGCCGTGGTCGCGATCGAGGAGAACACGGATCCCGGAATCCGCGCCTTCGCGAGCGGGCCGTTCACCTGGGTCGCGCCAGGGGAGCTCGGACGGCTGATCGCCTTCTTGCAGGAAGCCGAGGTGGGGGAGGCGGTCCTGGCGGGTGGCGTCGACAAGCGAGAGATCCTGCGTGATCCCTCGCGTCTGAAGCCCGACGCCCGCGCGCTCAAGCTCCTGGCCTGCCTCTCGGACCGAGGGGATGACGCGATCCTTCGAGCGGTGGCCCAAGAGATCGAGACGGAGGGGATCCGCGTGGTCTCGTCGGTCGTTCACCTCGCCGAGCGCATGACGCGCGAGGGGCCCCTCATCCCCGAGCTCACCGCCGATGGGCTGGAGGCGAACCTCGAGCTCGGGATCCGCGTGGCCAAGACACTCGGCGTGCACGACGTGGGCCAGACCGTCGTCGTGAAGGAGGGTATCGTGGTGGCTGTGGAGGCGCTCGAGGGGACCGACGCGACGATTCGGCGGGCGGCGGAGCTCACCGGCCCGGGTACCGTTGTCGTGAAGGTTGCCAAGCCGGGCCAGGATCTGCGATTCGACGTGCCCGCAATCGGGCCGCGCACGGTCGAGGTGGCGCGGGACTGCGGCGTTGCTGCCATCGGTCTCGAGGCCGGGCTTACACTCGTCCTCGATCCGCGTACGACCCTTCCGCTCGCGCGTGCGGCAGGCGTCGCGCTCGTGGGCTTGAGGGCGCCGTCGTGAGCTCGGTACCGGGAATCGGCGTCGTGGGCGTCGGCTACATCGGGGCCTTTCACGTCGAGAAGCTCGTCAGCCTTGCCGAAGAAGGAGTGCTTCGGGTCGCCGGGATCTTCGACACCGACCCCGAGCGAGCCCGTGAAATCGGGGAGCGTCACGGGGTCCCGGTCCTCGAAAGCGTCGAGGACCTCGCACGCGTCGCCGACGCCGCAGTCGTAGCGGCGCCGACGGTGAAGCACGCAGAAATCGGAGCCGTTCTGCTGGAGGCGGGGCTCGATGTTCTGCTCGAGAAGCCGATGGCGACGACACGGGAGGAGGCCCGCCAGCTGGTCGAGCTCGCGCGCCGCCGTGGGCGCGTCCTTCAGGTGGGTCACGTCGAACGCTTCAGCGGCGCAGTTCGGACGCTGCTTCCCATCCTCAGCCGCCCCCGCTTCATTGAGGTTCACCGGATCGGTCCCTATCCGGCCCGCGCCACCGACGCGGGCGTCGTGCTGGACCTCATGATCCACGACCTGGATTTGATCCTCCAACTGGCCGGGTCGGAGGTGGAGCACGTCGAGGCGATCGGGGTCGCGGTTCTCTCGCGTACCGAGGACATCGCAAACGCACGGATCCGGTTCGCGAACGGCTGCATCGCCAACCTTACCGCGAGCCGGGTCTCTCTCGAGTCCCTCCGTCGGATCCGGTTTTTTCAGTCGGATGCCTATGTCTCGATCGACTTCGGAACCGGGGCGGTTCGCGTGGTTCGTCGGGAGGGGTCCCCCGGAAGCGATCCCCCGCCCAAGATCCACGTCGAGAAGTTCGCCCTCGAGCTTGGAGACTCGCTGCTCGCGGAGAACCGGGCGTTCGCGGAGGCTGTTCGCGACCGAAAACCCCCGGAGGTCAGCGGGGAGGACGCGTACCGGGCCCTCGACGTAGCGCTGCGGATC
>DAOUZG010000291.1 GCA_030665705.1 Deltaproteobacteria bacterium
GCGGTCTCGGCAGCCAAGGCAGCCCAGAAGATGTGGTGCCGCCAGGACGTGGCGACTCGGCGACAGGCGCTCCAGAAAGGCGCGGCGCTGATCCAGGAGAACGTCCAGGAGATCGCGCGAATCCTCACACTGGAACAGGGCAAGCCGCTTTCGGAGGCGACCACCGAGGTCTTCATCGCGTCCGCGATGTTCGGCTCCTTTGCGAACCTCGACTTCGAGAAGAAGGTCCTCAAGGAAGACGACGCGAACCGCGTAACGCTCCTTCGAAAGCCGCTCGGCGTGGTGGCCACCATCACACCCTGGAACTTCCCGCTCGCGATTCTCTCCTGGAAGCTCGCGCCGGCGATTCTCGTCGGAAACGCCGTTATTTCGAAACCGGCTTCTTTCACGCCCCTCTCCACCCTCAAGCTCATCGAGGTGATCAATCAGGCACTCCCGCCCGGCGTGATGAACTCGCTCTCGGGGCCCGGCTCGATCGGCGCCGGGCTGGCGCAGCACCCCGAGATTCGAAAGATCTCGTTTACCGGCTCGGTTGAGGTCGGCCGAGGCGTGATGCGCGACGCCGCGGGCAACGTGAAGCGTCTGACCCTCGAGCTCGGTGGCAACGATCCGGCGATCGTGCTCGACGACGCGGACGTGGATGCGGTGGCTCCCCAGATCTACGGGAGCGCATTCACGAACGCCGGGCAGATCTGTATCGCCATCAAGCGCGTCTACGCCCACGAGCGGGTCTACCCACAGCTCGTCTCCAAGCTGACCGAGATCGCGAAGAGCTGGAAGGTCGGACCCGGCCTCGAGCCCGACACCCAGATGGGACCGGTCAACAACAAGCCGCAGCTCGAGCTCGTGCAGGAACTGCTCGAGGACGCGCGGAAGCGCGGCGGCCAAATCCGGGCGGGCGGCGAGGGTCTCCCGGGAACGAAGGGCTACTTCCTGACTCCGGCGATTGTCACGGACCTCGACGACTCGGCGCGGCTCGTGGCGGAGGAGCAGTTCGGTCCCGCCCTTCCGATCCTGCCGTTCCGGGAGATCGACGACGCGGTGGACCGCGCGAACAACACGATCTTCGGACTCGGTGCGTCGGTCTGGGGAGGCGACGTGGAACGCGCAAGCGCGATCGCCGCGGAGGTCAACGCGGGCACGGTGTGGGTTAACCAGCACCTCAAGCTAGAGCCCGATGTCCCGTTCGGTGGCCAGAACCAGAGCGGCATGGGGCGGGAGCTCGGCATCTGGGGTCTCGAGGAGTTCTGCGACCTTCAGGTGGTGAGCACCAAGAAGAACTGAGCGGGCAGCCCGCGCTGGAGCGCGTGTAATGGCGGAGGCCCTCTGTGTCCGCTACCTGCGCGACTACGTCGCGATCCCGTCGGTCAATCCGATGGGGCGGACCGACGTCGATCCATCGATTGTCGGGGAGCGCCGCTACGCGGAGCACGTACGGCATCAGCTCGGCGCAATGGGCCTCGACGCCGAGCTGATTGGAAACCCCGAGCGCCCAACCGTTATTGCGGAGGCCCGGCCTGCAGGCGCCCAGGAGACCGTCCTGGTCGAGTCGCATCTCGACACGGTTCCAGTCGACGGGATGGAGATCGAGCCGTTCCGCCCACGGATCGAGCAGGGTCGACTGTACGGGCGGGGCGCCTGCGACACGAAGGGTGGAATGGCGGCGCTCGTCGACGCGCTGGGTCGCGTTCTCCGGAACGGCACCCTCCGGCGTAACGTCATCGTTGCCGGGGCCGCAGACGAGGAGCTCGGAAGCGAAGGAGCACGAGCGCTTCTCGCACACCTCTCGGACCGCCGGCCGGACTGGATGATCGCAACCGAGCCCACCGATCTCCGGGCCGTGCGCGCACACAAGGGGGTTGCCCACGCTCGCATCGGGGCCCGGGGCCTGGCCTGCCACAGCTCTACCCCGAGAAAGGGGCGGAACGCCGTCGTCGCCATCGGGCACGCGATTCTGTCGCTCGATCGTCTGGCGTCGAGGCTTTCAGAAAGGACCGATCCAGCTCTCGGGCCGGCGACCCTATCGGTCGGAGTCGTGCACGGCGGGGCGGCGGCCAACATCGTCCCGGAGTACGCGTGGGTCCTGCTCGACCGCCGCCTCCTCCCGGGAGAGGGGGTCGAGCAGGTGCGCAGCGAGCTCGAGGAGGCCCTGCACGAGTCGGGGGCCGCTGGGCTCTCCATCGAGCGATGCCGGGTCGAAAAGGGACCGCTCGACACCCCCGAGAGCCACCGTTCGGTGCAGGCGTGCCAGCAGGCGCTTGCGGCGGTCGGACTTCCGACGGAGACCGCGACCGCAGGGTTCGGGACCGACGCGGGGGTCTTTCAGGAGGCGGGGATCGCCGGAGTCGTCATCGGGCCGGGCTCGGTCGAGCAGGCGCACAGCGCGGTCGAGTGGGTCGAGGTCGGACAGGTCGAGGCGATGGCCGACGTCTTCCGCCAGCTGCTCGAAGCTCCCGCGTAACCCCCCGACGCCGGCGCGAGACCCCCTTTCCCCGTGGCCGACCGTCGTGCTATTTGAATCGAGGAGCTCGCTCGAACCCGAGGCAGGAGGGGTCATGTCGGTCATCGCCAACTGGATGGACGCCCTGCGAACCACCAACGTCAGGGAAGGGGCCAGGCTCGATCCCGTCACCCGCTGGTTGCTCATCACGCGCGCCTCGGTCGTGCCGATGACGTTCTTCTCGGGAGCGATCGGGGGGCTGCTCGCAATCCCGGGGGGGGAGT
>DAOUZG010000136.1 GCA_030665705.1 Deltaproteobacteria bacterium
AGCCACAGACGGGCCGCCAAGACGGAGAGAGCTCGAGGCGCTCTCCCCGATTCGAGAAACCTGAGTAAAGACGATTCGGTTCGAGTCAGAGTTCATATGCCTCTTTATCGTGGGCTGCGGGTCGTCCGGTCCTGGCGCGACGTCCGTGCGGTGTCCCACGGGGAACGTCCGTTGTGTCCGTCGCCCCCGGGCATCACGGGATCCCAATGTGCAAAAGAGGAGGCGCTCGCGTGCACCGTCCGTCTGGCGCGCCTGGCGGAAGAGGCCGCAGGCGGACCTCTATGCCCTTGCCGTCCTCGCCCGGGCATGGAGGTCCCAGGCGGTCGGAACCCGCACGAGGGTTCCGTCGCGAGTCCGGATCCGCACGTGCCCCTCCCGGGCCGCAAAGGAGACCAGATCGCGCACGAGTTCCACATCGCGACGGCAGTAGGTCTCCACGCGCTCGATCTCCCCTCGACGGAACCACTCGATCGACTGCAGCCCGTCCCCACCCTTGGTCTGCTCCAGGGTTGCCTCGGCCAGGTGGGCGAGCGATACACGGTGACCGAGCTGACGGTGCAGCTCGTCGAGCAGGTCGAAGGTCGGCAATCTCTCGAGCGGCCGGGTGGTATAGGCGCGGAGCACCCCGTAGTCGAATCGACGGATGTTGAAGCCCACCACGAGGTCGGCCTCGAAGAGGCGGTCGACGAACTCGGCGGCCCGGTCCTCGAGGTAGGTCTCGAAGCGCCCGGCTCGCTCGTCCCAGACGACGCCGAGCGCGAGCCGCATGAGGTGCGTGTTGTGCCAGCCGCCGACCTCTTCGGCCGACCGTTGTGTCTCGAGGTCGAAGATCAGCACCGTGGGCTCCGTGTCCTCGGGTGCGGGCCGCTCGGGTGCGAGCGGCGGCGCGTCTGTGCGCTGGGGGCCCACGACGGGAAGCGGCTCGGGCGAGAGGATCAGCTCCACCACGCGGAGCGCCGCGCGCTTGTCGAGAGGACGGTTTCCGGAGCCACAGCGGGGCGAGTAGATACAGCCGGGACAACCCTCGTCACAGCCGCACTCCGCGATTGCTTCCCGGGTGGCTTCAAGCAACGCCTCCGCGCGTTCGAACAAGATGCGGCTGATTCCGATGCCGCCCGGCTGACCGTCGTAGAGGAAGACCGCAGGTCCCCGCACCTGGGGATGGCTCGGCGTCGAAATACCGGCCATGTCGAGCCGGTCGCAGAGCGCCAGAAGCGGAACGAGCGCCAGCGCGGCGTGCTCGAGGCCGTGGAGCCCGCCCATGAAGTGTCCCCCCTCTGTGCGGACGAGAGGCTCGGCCTCGGGGGCGATCTCGAACCAGAGCCCTTCGGTTTCGAAGCGGATCGGCGGAAGGTCGAGCGGGTAGGTGCCGAGCAGGTCCTGTCCGTAGATCCGGCGCTTCTCGTAGCGCTGCATGCGGGTGGTGACGCGGAGGCGGCCCTTCCGCAACAGCGCGTTTCCGAGCGGGCGCGAGCCCGTCACCTCGAGGATCTCGGTCTCCTTGTCCGCGAGGGCGCGCGTGTAGTAATCGACGCTGACCGGGCCGTCCACCTCTACCTCGCATCGCTCGAGATCCAGACGTCGGACGCAGTAGGCCCTCGCACGATGAAGATAGATCGCACCGGGGTGACATTCGGCGTAGACGCGGCCGGCACCGATCGTTCCGATCACGCGGCTTCGTCCCTCGCCGGGGCGGCGGATCAGAAACGATTCACCAACAGAACGTAGCGAGACCTCGCGGGTGGGACGGGCCCGGCCGGCGAGCCACTCGCCTCCGCGTACGCTCTCGAGCAGGGAGCCCTCGCGCGTCGCTTCTTCCACCGCCTCACGGACTCCGGGCTCCGAGAGCCAGGGCTCATCGGACTCGAGCGGTAGCTCGGCCGCGCCACAGGCGAGGTGCGCGCGGAGAATGTCATCGTTGGCGGGGTTGAGGATGGCGTCCTCCGCGGGATGGTCGAGGAGAATCCGGGGGTGTTCAATGAGATAGCGATCCAGAGCGTCCTCTTGCGGGACGAGGAGAACGACGCCCTCGCGCCCCCGTCCGACGCGACCGGCTCGCTGGCGAGTCGCGAGCACCGAGCCCGGGTACCCGACCAGGAGGCAGACGTCGAGGCCCCCGACATCGATGCCGAGCTCGAGTGCCGAGGTCGAGATTACACCCTCGAGCTCTCCGCTGAAGAGTCGCTGCTCGATATTCCGACGCTCCTCCGGAAGGAAGCCACCGCGGTAGGAGGAGACACGTGCTGCGAGCTCTGGAGCTGAATCCAGGATCCAGGTGTGCATCAGCTCGGTGATGCGACGAGACTGCGTGAAGGCGATGGTGCGCAGGCCTCTCGAGAGACACTCCCGGAAGAGGCGCGCCGCGACGGTAGAGGGGGAGAGTTCGGGACTGATGAACCCGTAGTGCCGAACGGGCTTCGGGGCTCCGTCCGCATCGACGACCACGGCCGGACGCCCGACGAGCTGTTCGAAGAAGGGACTCGGGTTTCCGATTGTCGCGGAGCAGGCGATCACGCGCGGGTCCGCACCGTGGCGCCGGGCAACCCGGAGGAGACGTCGGAGCACCTGCGCGACGTGGGAGCCGAAGACGCCGCGATAGGTGTGGACCTCGTCGAGCACGATGAGCTCCAGCCGCGACAGAAAGGTCCGCCATCGGGTGTGGGAGGGAAGAAGTCCGACGTGAAGCATGTCCGGCGTCGATAGGAGGACCGTCGGTGGCGATTCACGGATGCGACGACGGCGATAGGGCGAGGTGTCCCCGTCGTAGATCTCTGCGGACTGCTTCGAGGCGAGCGGGAGCGTGGAGAGGTCGGCTCGGAGGCTCCCCAGCTGGTCCTGCTCGAGCGCCTTGAGCGGGAAGAGAAACAGGGCCCGGGCCTCCGGATCCTCGAGTGCTCGCACGGCGACCGCGAGGTTGTAGACGAGGCTCTTTCCGCTCGCCGTGGCGGTGGCCACCAGAACGTCATGACCTGCTCGGGTCGCCTCGAGGGCCCGTGCCTGGTGCGTGTACAGCTCGGGAATCCCCCGTCGGCGAAGGAGCGGCGTTACCCCCGAGGGGAGTGCGAGCGCTCCCGTGCGCGTCCCCTTCGACGCAAGCGTCTCCACGTGCACGATCCGCCCGCCGAGGCGGCCGGCGGGAAGACCGCGCAGCTCTTCCAGAAAAGCCCGCAGCGGGGAGTTCGATCCGCGAATCTCCGCCGGGGGCGGCGCGGTCTCGGGCTCGGTCGCCACGGGATCTCCGTCTGGAGGCGAGGGCGGATCGCCAGGGGGAGTCTCACTCTAGCACGCGGTTGTCTGCCTGCCCGTCTATTCCCCAGTTCCCGCCTCTGCTACCGTGCGGAATCGATGCGGATCACACGACAGGTTCGCTACGCGGTCTACGGCCTGTTCGACCTCGCCTACAGCGGCGAGGACCATCCCGTTGCTGTGCAGGAGATCGCCCGCCGACAGCGGGTGCCTACGCGTTACCTCGAGCAGATTCTCCAGAGGCTGCGCCGCGCGGGGCTGGTTGAAAGCAAGCGCGGTCCCGGCGGAGGCTACGTTCTGGCTCGTTCCCCGGGCGAGGTCACGCTCGCAGATATCGTCGTGGCGGTGGAGGGGTCGGTGCTCGAAGTGGCCGACGTAGGCCCAGAGGTGGGCGAGCGACCCGAGTTCGTCTGGTTGCTGATGGAGACGACAATCGGCGAGGTGCTCGGTTCGATCAGCCTCGCGGAACTCTGCCGGGAGGCAGCCCAGCGGGGGGTGCCGCGGGCCGACAGCGAGCCAGCGATGTATCACATCTGAAACGATGCAGGATCGCGAAGAGCTTCCAGCGATTCACAGTGCGCATGTCGAGGGCGATCCCCCGGAGGTAGTCCCGGATCCCCTGCAACCCCCCTTCGTCCTCGGCCGAAGCCTCCTGGCGGAGGTGTATGAGCACGCTCGCGAGTGCTATCCGGAGGAGTGCTGCGGGATCCTGACGGGGCCGCCGGAGGGTCTGCCGAGCGGGGTCACCCGTTTCGCGAACCTCCAGAACCGACAGCACGCGGCCGGACATTCGGATCTGGATGCACGCAGCGCCTTCTGGATCGACGTAGCGGAGCTCCAGCGGACGATACGCGCGCTCGAGGATGGAGGATATCGGATGCGGGCCGTCTACCATTCGCACACGGATGGGGGCGCGTACCTCTCGCACACCGACGTCCGAGCCGCGCTCGGACCGGACGGGCTGCCCCTCTGGCCCGACGTCGGGCATCTCGTGGTCTCGGTCCAGGCTGGAACCGTGCGCGAGGCGGCGTACTTCGAGTGGGACGGGGACCGGCGCGCCTTCGTGGGCCGTCGTGTCCGAGAGGAACCCTAGGTGAGGTGCCGGGCGATTCGCTTCGTCGTGGCGGCGCTGTTCATCGGCTGCGGAGGGTTCTCGCTAGAGGAGGTCCCCTCCGCCCCGATCGCCTTTCTGAGCCAGGAGCAGGGTTCGATCTCCGACCTCGAGGAGTTCGCTCGGGCGGTGCAGCTCGTCGGACCAGACGATCGCGATCGCGAGGGCCGGCCGACTCGTGCCACGATCGCGCTCCTCGTCGTTCCAACGGGGGCCGTGCGGCCCGTGCCCGACGCGGGTCCTGGGCACTACCCGCTCGACTGGAGTTCGGACGGGTTGCGTCTTCTCGTGGGACGCCGGGGCAAACACCTCCTCGAACTGCTCGAGTGGAACCGACTCACGGGGGCGTGGGACCGCGTCACCCCGAGATTCTCGCTCGGGACGGCTGCGTTCGGCTCGGGACCGATTCGCTTTGCCTGGGTCGAATTCGCAGGCCGAGGCTCCGATCCCGCCACGAGACCGATCGTCGTTCGCGTCGACAACGCCGGTTCCGATCCGTTGCCCGGCAGCGCCGGGGGACGCGATCCGGACGTTTCGAGCGATGGACGGCACGTGGTGTTCATCCAACCCCACCCCCGAAAGGGGCGCGAGGACCGGATCCTCCTGGCGGAGCTGGGAGGGGAAGAGCCCAGGCCGATTGCTCGAGGAGGACAGCCGCGGTTCTCCCACGACGGGCAATGGATCGTGTTCGTGACGCGACGGCGCGGCAATGCGGATGTCTGGATGATGAGATGGGATGGAACGGCGAAACGGCCCGTCGTGACCTCCGGCTTCGACGACGAATTTCCGGCGCTATCCCCCGACGGGCGGTTTGTCGTATACGCCTCCGTGCGAGAACGGGAGGTGAGTCAGCTCTACATGACGCGGCTCGAGGATGGCGTCGAGGTTCAAATCACACACAGGGGGCAGAGCGGGAGACCGGTCTGGTAGCGGGGTCGGTAGACGTGATCGTGAGGACGATGCGCGGCTCGATGCGCGGCTGATAGGGAGGTCAACGATGCGGGTTGGTGCGGTTCGCGAACGCAAAGTCCGGGAGTACCGAGTCGCCCTGACGCCGGACGGCGCTCGCGTCCTCGTCGAGTCGGGGCACCAGGTCGTCGTCGAGACGACTGCAGGCGAGGGGAGCGGCTTCTCGGATGAGGAGTACGTGGCGATCGGAGCTCGGATCGCGAAGAGCATGGAGGAGGTGATCGGGGAGACCGATCTCGTGACAAAGGTGAAGGAGCCGACCCCCGAGGAGGTGGCGGCGATGCGGCCCGGCCAGGCGCTGTTCTGCTTCTTGCACCTGGCTCCGGAGGCCGAGCTCACG
>DAOUZG010000151.1 GCA_030665705.1 Deltaproteobacteria bacterium
CCGAGCCCGACGCCCCAGGAGGGATGCGATGCGCTCACGAGACGGCTTCATAGGATCGAGACCCGCGACTCCCAGGCATTTCGGTTGGCTCTGGAACGTGTTCCTGCTCTCCGGCGCCACGCTGCTTCCGGCCTGCTCCACTCCGACCAGCCCCTTCTCCGACGCTCTTCCCGTCAGCAGCTACGAGCTGGTTGCGGAACGGGAGGCGCTCTCCGGAGAACTCACCTCGGTCTCCGGACACCTCATCTCGGCTCAGACGATCGGGAAGAACATCTGCCTCAAGGTACTCGTCGACGAGACGTTCCGGTTCGCGCCGACCCTCGTCATCGAGAATCGCGGATGGGCGACTGAGCCCCCGCTCGATCTCAAGCAGGTCTACGAACGCAGCCACCAGCGGCGCCTGGCTCCAAACCGGCCTAAGGAGGCGGTGCGCCCGGAGGTCGCCGCCGAGCCGGACGAGGAGCCCCCGGCGCGGAATCAGGCCTCGGCGCTGGGCTGGATGGGACGCCTGCTGCCCCACGCGTGGAGCGCTGGCCTGCCCAGCAGCCAAAGGCTCGAAGCGCGGGTGGACGAGAGCCGTGCAGCGGCTCCCGCGCCGTTGCGCACGCCCGCGCGACCAGTGCCCGCTCCGCTCGAGACGCGGTCGCCGGGTGACAAGCTCGGGGAGCCGGATCTACGCGTCGAGCTGGCGAGGGCGGAAGCGTTTCTGCGGGGTCATGCGCCCGCGGTGGTCCGGCGTCAGGCGGTCGTGATCCAGGCGTGCCGGCGCCCGCCGACACGTGCCAACCGAAAGGCGCTAGAACATGCGCTGCAATGGCTCAAACCGCTCAAGAAGCCGGAGCGGATCGAACGTGCTCCAAGCCCCTCGACGGTGAGGCAAGAGCTGCAGCTCTTCTACCTGGAGCGATCCCGGGAGTACGACTGGGCCCCGCTTACCTGGGAAGAGATCGCCCTGACCGGTGTCCTACTCGGCCCCGAGGAGGTCTTCGAGGAGGAGGTTATCGGCGGCGTCGACATGGTCCCCTACGCTCTGGGAGTCCACGACCCGCAGCGCGGCCGCTGGATGTTCCTCGACCTCAGCTCCGGGGACAGCTACTCGAAGGAGCTGGTGATCGACCTCCTTCGGGACGTGCCGACGCGCGTGCTCCGGAAAGCCGGAAACGCCGCCGTCCGGGGCGGCCTGCCCTGAGACGCCGAGCCGTGGAGTCGTTCAGGACGAGGAGCTCTCTCCTGCGTCGCCGTCTTTCGAGCTCGGCTCCCGCGGCTTCTCTGAACCTGGCTTGCCGGAAGGCGTGGGATCACGTCGCGTGGGATCACGTCTGACCCGGATGCGCGTGCCCTCTCGGAGAGAGAGAAGGATCTCATCGGCCGTGAGATCACGCGGGAAGCGAGTCCCGCTGACCCGGGCGCTCTGGACGCTGGCTCCGTCCATGTCGGCGTAGAACAAATCGACGCCCCGCAGATCGGCGTTCCGGAGATAGGCGTTGCGCAGCCTGGCGTGCAAGAGGTTCGCGCCGCGGAGATCGACGGTTCTCAGGTCCACGTTCTCCAGATCCGGCGGCTCCTCCTCGGTAAGCTGATTGAACTCTTCGATCTTCCCCTCCAGCAGAAGGGTTCGCAGCTCGGAATCCCGGATGAGCTCCATCGCACAACTCCTCCTCGCCTAAGGAGGTTCGGCCCCCCGCCCGAGACCTTGACGGTCCGACCGTCGACATGCTGGCGGCCCGGCGAGACTGGCGTAACCTTGCCGCCTCCGGTCGCAGCTGTCCTGTGAGGAGAAACGGTGGGTTTCAGACGAGCTGCCAAGACGGCTCTGATCAATCTCGGAGTTCTATTGGCGTCGATCTTGGTCTGCCTGGTTGCGCTCGAGGTCGGCCTGCGGCTTTTCTGGAGCGGCTACTACGTCAAGGAGCCGAAGGGGTACGTCCAGTGGTCGCCGATGCGCGGCTGGGAGAATCGACCCTCCGTCCGAACGGACTACGGAGAGCCCGAGTTCCGGACGACCGTCATCCATAACTCGTGGGGGTTTCGGGGGCCGGAGGTCACGCGCGCCAACCCCGAAGGGCGCTGCCGGGCTCTGGTGCTGGGTGACTCCTTCACCTACGGGGTAGGAGTGGAAAACGACGAGACCTTCTCCGCGCGGATGGAGCAGATGGAGCCGCGCCTCCAGGCACTCAATACCGGCGTCAACGGGTACGGAACGAGCCAGGAGCTGATGCTCCTCGTCGAGAAGGGGCTCGACTTCTCCCCCGATCTCGTGATCGTAGCCTTCTTCTGGAATGATGTCGCCAACACCTACTTGCGTTCCTTCCCGGTCTTCTCACTCGAGAACGGGACGCTTCGCTATCCGACGGCGGAGGTGGAGCCTGCGCCGCGCGGGACGTGGCCTCGGGAGAGACACCGACGGTTCCTGCGACACAGCTACGCGTACCGCTTCCTGAGCGACCGCATCAAGCTCCTCCGGTACCGCACCAAGATCCTCCTCGGCATTCCGGTCGAGGACAGCGAGCTCCTGCGGCCGGAGGAGATCGAGCCCGCGTGGGAGCTCGAGCTCGCACTTCTTCGGGAGATCGCTCGCCTGGCGCGGGAGCGCGGCGCGACGACGCTCGTCGCGCTGATACCGGAGCAGGTCCAGGTCCAGCCCGACGTAAACGTGATCGGACTGCGACCCGAGGATTACACCGTGCAGGATCGCCTGATCGATTTCGGACGGCGGTCCCGGATCCCCGTCCTGGATCTCCTCCCGGCACTGCGCGAGGCTTACGAGCGCGATCGGGTGCCCCTCTACTACCTGCGTGACCGACACCTGCGAGCCAACGGCCACCGGATCGTGGCTCAGCGTATTCTGGAAGAGATTCGCCGGCTCGAGCTCGTGCCGTGCCTACGGGCCGAGGTGGCGCAGTCAGAGCCCGGCACGGGCTGAGCGGGGCGATCGGCGAACTCCGCCGTCGAATCCAACCCCTGAGGGAGTGACGTGCCATGGAAACACGAAGAGTCGATGTCGCCGTGATCGGTGCGGGGACCGCGGGCCTCAACGCGAGACGCGAGGCCGCCCGCGAGGGCGCGAGCGTCGTGATGATCGAGTCGGGCCCCTACGGAACGATGTGCGCACGGGTCGGCTGTATGCCGTCGAAGCTCCTGATTGCGGCCGCCGACGTGGCCCACGAGATCGGCCGAGCGGACCTTTTCGGGATCGACGTGCCCGAGAAGGTGCGCATCCTCGGCCCCGCTGTTCTCGAGCGCGTCCGTCGTGAGCGGGATCGGTTCGTGGGTTTCGTGGTGGAGTCAACGGAGGAGCTCCCCGAGGAGCAGCGTCTGCGGGGTCACGCGCGGTTCGTTGGGCCGACGACGCTCGAGGTCGACGGTCACACGCGCGTGGAGGCGAACGCGGTGGCGATTGCGGCGGGCTCCTCCCCCTGGATCCCGCCGTCGCTCGAGGGCCTGCGCGGAAAAGTCATGGTGAACGACGACGTCTTCGAGCTCGAAGACCTTCCCCGGTCCGTGGCCGTCGTCGGCACCGGGATCATCGGCCTGGAGCTCGGCCAGGCGCTCCACCGGCTCGGCGCGCGGACAGCCTTCTTCTCACACTCCGCGAAGCTGGGTCCGATCACCGACCCGGAGGTCGGCGCGGTGGCGCGGAAGGTCTTCGGAAACGAGCTCGACCTGCACCTGAATGTGGAGATCGAGGCGCGCGAAGCACCCGAGGGGGGCTTCGTCGTAAGGTGGCACACCCGCGAGGGGGGAGAGGGCGAGGAGCGATTCGAGCAGATTCTCGTAGCAGCCGGGAGACGACCGCAGCTCGACGAACTCTCAATCGAGAAGACCGGTATCGAGCTCGACCGTCGTGGAGTTCCGCTCTTCAACCCCCACACGATGCAGTGCGGGGAGAGCCCCATCTTCCTTGCCGGTGACGTGAGCGCTGACCGGCCGCTCCTGCACGAGGCGGCAGACGAGGGCCGTATCGCGGGGATCAACGCAGCCCGGTTTCCGGATGTACGGGCTCAGATGCGACGGACGCCGCTCTCGATCGTCTTCACCGATCCGGAGATGGCGATTGCCGGGAAGTCGTTCCACGAGCTCGACCCGGATCAGATCGCCGTCGGCGAGGTGAACTACGAGGGCCAGGGACGAGCGCGGGTGATGGGCCGGAACGCGGGTCTCGTCCGCATTTACGCCGAGCGGGAGTGCGGGACCCTCGTCGGCGCCGAGATGTTCGGACCCCGGGTCGAACACACGGCGCACCTCCTGGCCTGGGCGGCCCAGAGTCGGCTCAGCGTCGAGCGAGCGCTCGAGATGCCCTTCTACCACCCCGTGGTGGAGGAGGGGATCCGGACCGCCCTTCGCGACCTCTCGGCGCAGCTCAAGATTCTCGCTCCAGCGCGCGCAAAGGACCTCGAGTGCGGCCCGGGCACCTGAGACGATGAAGGTACGCAAAGCCAGCCAGGACGAGTTTCCGCGATGTCTGGCGATCCGCCGCGAGGTGTTCGTCGAAGAGCAGAGTGTGTTGTGGGAAGAAGAGGTGGACGGTCTGGACTCGGAGTGCGTGCACTTTCTTGCCTTGACAGGGGAGGACGCCGTAGGGACCGCCCGACTTCGGTTCACGCCTGAGGGAGGGGCGAAGGCCGAGCGGATCGCCGTGCGCGGTTCCTGGAGAAAGCAAGGTGTCGGGCGAGCTTTGATGGACGCGATCGAGGCGGAGGTCCGGCGGTCCGCTCGCCCGGAGGTTCTTCTATCCGCCCAGGTTCGTGTGATCCCGTTTTACGAGCGGCTCGGCTACCGGGCGGAAGGCCCCGAGTTTCTCGACGCCAGGATCCCTCATCGGCTGATGAGAAAGCGGATGGATCGCGTTTAGCCCGCGTGGAGGCGAACCGGGACCCCGTTCAGGATCGACTGACCGACCATCGACTCGACCACCTGCTCATCCGTCCAGTCGTTCGCAGAAACGCCCGCGTGCGCGCCCGCGACCCGTTGCCAGGGCGCGCTCGGGGCATGACCCCATCCGTGTGGCAGGCTGACCACGCCGGGGCGCATCTCGTCGGTTACGCGAACCCTCACCTTACCGCTGTGAACGCGGCTCTCCAGAACCGCAGTCTCGCCATCAACGATCCCGGCCCGCTGGGCGTCCTCGGGATGCACGAAGAGCAGGCAGCGCTCCCGTCCGGAGACGAGCGAGGGGAGGTTGTGCATCCACGAGTTGTTGGTGCGAACCTCCCGGCGTCCAACCAAGAGCAGCTCCCCCGGGTCCCGTGTCGCGTCGAGCTGGCGCTCCAGCTCCTCCATCGACTCGAGGATCGGCTGCGCATCGAGGTGGATCCGTTTGTCGCGGTGAACGACGCGCCGCTCGAAGCCGGGCACGAGCGGCCCCAGGTCGATGCCGTGGGTCG
>DAOUZG010000130.1 GCA_030665705.1 Deltaproteobacteria bacterium
TCGTGATCGGCTCGCATCACGACGGCCCTTGGTCCTCGGCGGTGGAGGACGGTTCGGGCATCGCGCTCGTTCTCGCGCAGGCGGTCTACTGGTCCTCGGTTCCTCAGAACGAACGTCCGCACCGCTTGATCTTTCTTCTCAACGCGGGCCACATGGTTGGCGGGGCTGGCTGCCTCGCCTTCCTCGAGCAGCACGCCTCGGAGCTCGAGCGCATCGTTCTCGAGCTGCACCTGGAGCACGCCGCGAGGGAGTTCGTCGAACGCGACGGCCACGTCGTCCCGAGCGGTCAGCCTGAGACGCGCTGGTGGTTTACGAGTCAGATCGCCCCGCTCGAAGCGTCCGTCTGGAAGGCCATCGAGGCGGAGGATCTGGAGCGCTCGCTCATCCTCAGGCCGGACGTGTTCGCCCCCCAGCCGACGACGGACGGGGGCTTCTTCCACCTCCACGGGATCCCGCTCGTGAACTACCTGACAGCCCCGTTTTATCTCTTCGACTCGATCGACCAACTCGACAAGATCGACGGTCCAAGTCTGGTCCCCGTGACGCGGGCCGCCATCCGCATCATCGAGTCGACCGCCGGTATCTCGGCTGACACGATGCGCGCGGCACGATCCGGCTAGGACCCTGGCTCTGCACGGAGAGAGCCGGACCGCTTCGCGCTGCCGGTCGGGGCTCTCCGGCCTCCGGACTCCGTCGACCGACATGGGCCTGGTTGCGACCGGCCTCCGTTGACGCCCCTCCCTGGCAGCGCGAAGCGGCCTCTCCCTGGAAGCGCGGACCGGCCAGGCGTCCCGATCAGCGCATCTCTAGGCGGTGTCGCTCGCCTCGGCGGGTGCCTCGCCAGAATCGATGGTGCGCTGGCCCATGAGGGTGAGCTTGAAGCGGCGGATCGTCTGCGGCTCGATCCGCGCACCTTTCTCGTCGCTGAAGAACAGAGCATCCTCGGGACACTGGACGATACACGCCCCGCACCGAATGCAGCGCTCGTCGTGGGCCAGGACGACCTTGCGCGGATTCTCTCTCTTTTCGTAGACGCCCTCCGGGCAGACCTCCCAGCAGCTGAAGATGCCCATGCAACGATCTGGATCGAGGGTGATCTGCCACCGGCGCTCCTCAAAGTGACTCCCCCCCTCGATCGGGGTAGAGCCGGGATAGTCGAAGGTCAGCAGTGCCGTTACGGCGACGGGGCCGAGGGCCGCAGTGACCAGCGCAGCGGGGCCTCCACCCGAGAGCGCTGCGAGCACGAGCGCCACCGCGGCTGCAGCCCCGGCAAAGATCGCGCGCCGAGGTCCCGGAATGCGGTCGTAGAGGAGGAACACGCCGAAGGCGAGCGCTGCGGTCAGTCCGATCACGGGAAGCACCCACGAGCTGCTGAAGAGGGCCGCTAGAGCGCCAAGTACGATTGCCGTCGGGGTTGCCCATGCGGCTCCCATCTCGAGACGCTCGCGGAGGCCGAAGCGAACACGGCGCATGTCGTCGGCCTTGTGTGCTTTGGCGGCCAGATACCGGGGCAGGTCGTGGGCATAGACTGGTCCGAACCGCACCTTCCACCCGCAACGGCGGGAAACCTCCCGTCCGAGCACTCCCGTGGCCGCGAGCGGAGGGAGGATGGCGCGACGATGATGCACGTGCGAACCGATTCCCGAGGTCTTCAGCGCCGTTACCACCTGATGGGTCGTGAGGTGTCCCCCGGCGGCGGCACACCAGACGTTGATGCCGCTCGACGGGGCGACGACGACCCAGGCGTCGAGGCCTCGAAGCGCTCGAAGGAGTCGCCGTACCGTCAGGTCGTAGTTTCCGGTGATGAGCACGGGACTCTCCGGACCGGGTGAGCCGACGCGGCGCAGGCCCGCCTCGGTGGGCCACGGGAAGAGCCGAAGGGCGGCCTGCAGCGCGTCGCGCGCGACGTCGCCTGCCCGGCTCATCCGGGGCGTTCCGCTTGGAGCACGGTCAGGGAGCCGAGGAGCCAGCGTTGCTCGGCCCGAACCTCGAAGCCGGCTGCCCGCACCTCCTCCGCAAGGTCCCGCAGAGGCTTCGTGAGCCGTCCCGCCAACAGCCATGCCAGCCCGGCCTGGGGAAGTCGGAGCAGCGCGTGGAGCACGCGTTGCCACGGGCGTTCGGGGGAGACCTCGTCCGCAACCGCGAGGATCCCCTCGGGTCGGAGACGTTGGAACGCCGCTTTCAGGACGTAGGCTCGTTCACTTTCAGACATTTCGGAGAAGCAGAGGCTCGCAACCACGACATCGAATCCAGCTTCGGGGAGGCCGTCGATCTCGGCGGCGGTCGATTCGAGGAAGGTGAGGGAGCCGTTCGGCGCCTCCCGGAGCCGCTTGCGGGCCAGCTCGAGCATCTCTGGGTTCTGGTCGAGTGCGGTGACGACCGCTCCCCGAGCGACGAGCTGCTCGGTGACGGCACCCGTGCCGCAGCCGATCTCCAGCACGTGAGCGCCGGGGCGCGGGACGGAGACCTCCGCAAGCAGCCGGTGAAGGAGGGTCACGCGTCCAAGCGTGATAAGCCGCATCCCCGCGTCGTAGCGATGGGGCGCCGCCTCGAGAAACCGCATCAGGGCAAGCGAACTCATGCGTAGCCTCTTCTGGGCGCCACAACCAGTATCGCACTCCCCCGTCCCGATGTGAAGCCGAACATTGTAGAACCCCTCTCAGAAACCCGCTCCCGTCGCGAGGCGGCCCTGCCGGGCCGATCTCTGCGTTGCGCTCGCTCGGAATAACGAGGGATATGCCTCGCTCGCGACGCCTTGAACTCGGCCCGCCAGGGTTGCCTCGCTCGGTCCGGGGTTTCTGAGAGGGGTTCTAGCGATAGCGCCCCCTCGGATCGGGGCCGAGGGGCTGTCCGGCGAGCATGAGGTGCCGTGTGTTGAAGTCGGAATGGCGCACCGTCAACGCGATGCGATCGGAGGGGATGTCGGCGGGCGTGGCGAACGCGAAGCTTCCATGCGCGTCGGTTCGGCCGGCCGCGATACGGTCGTCCGGCCGATCGGTGACTTCGACCTGCACGCCCTCGATGGGTACGTGGTTGCCCGACGGGCCGGGGTCGACGTCGGAGACCTGGACGCGGGCGGTTCGCCCGTCGGCCGCGCGTTGCACCTCTAGGTGCAGGTCGCGCAGCCAGATCATCGGCTCGGCCGTTACGGTCTTCATCCCCGAACGCTGCGGGTGCCAGGCGGGGTTCGCCGCCAGCGAGACGTCCTGACAAGCCATCCCGTGATCGCTCGTGATGACGAAGAGCGTCTCGCGCAGCAGGTCCTTCTTCCGGAGGAGCTCGAGGATGTGCCCCACCCGGGTATCGCTCTCGTCCAACGCCAGCCGCAGCGCCTCGGAGTGCGGGCCAAAGTCGTGACCCACGGGATCGGTGAGGGCGAGTTCGTGGACCACGAGCTCCGGGGCCGGATGATCGGGATCGTCGAACAGTACCGCAACCTGCGCCATGCCCCGCGCGTCGAGGATCGCGTCGCGGTAGAGCTCTCCCCCTAACTCCACCCATCGCGGGTGGATTTCTTCCATGAACCGTGGGGTCAAAGCCTTTAGCAGGGCCCGGTCTCCGATCACGCGACGCTCCAGGGCTGCGTGGTCCGCGCCGCGCCCCTGGGGCTCGTGGATCGCAGCCGTGAACGACCCCCTCACTCGACGGAAAGCCTCGTAGAGTGTCTCTACTTCTTCCCCGAGAAAGACCTCGCTCCCGATCATCTCACCCTGGGGGCTCGCGAGCTCCCTCTGGCTGCGCAGGTAGTAAGTTGGATTCGCGACGTCGTGGTGCCCGGACCAGGCGCCCGTGACGAGCGTCGCGTGGCTGGGCCACGTGATCGACGGGAAATTGACGATCGATCCGAACTCCAGCAGGGCGGCTCGCGAGAGGATCGTCCGAAGATTCGGGATCGAATCCGGTTCGTGGTCGAGTCGATAGAGCAGCTCCGTGTGGCTTAGTCCGTCCAGAACGATCACGTACACCCGCTTCGGACGGCCCCTCTGCGGGTCGAGCACCGAGTGGAGGATCCCACCGTCCTGGCGTGCGAGGTAGGTCTGGGCGGGTCGCCCGATCGCGTCTCGGCCCTCGATCGTCGGAAAACCCATCAGGTGGCAGATCGTCGGCGCCACATCTACCTGCTTGCACACCAATCGGTGTCGACCCGGCCGAATTCCGGGTCCCGCGAACGCGAGGAGTGCCCGGGACTGCACGATGTCGAGGGCGCCGTGCTGGCCGACCTGGATTCCGAACGCGTAGGCTCGTGGGCTCACGACCAGGTCCGGCGCGAGGGGGCTGTCGAAGAGCTGGGAAATCCGCTCGTGGGCGAACGGGTAGGAGACCTGCTCGGGCTCGAAGAAACAACGATTTGGATCGTCGCTCCCGGAGACCCGGAGTTCTTCCTCCAGTGTGGAGAGGAGCGTGGGATCTTGGCAGGCGAGCGGATCCTCGCCCTTCTGCTCGATCGTCTCATAGCGGATGCGGTCTCCGTCCACGAGCCGCCGGAAGCGCACCATCCCCCGCGCCGCCCACACTTCGTAAGCGCCATCGCGGTAGGTGATCACCAGATCGACGTGGTTGCGCACCTCGGGGTCTTCGAGAAGACCGAGAATCGCCCGGTTTCCCGACTCCCATTGCTCGACACCCAGCCCTTGCGGCCCCGGCCGCTCCGGCCCGCGAACCTGCATGCTCCATCCTCCAGACGGACCCGGCAGTGTGACACGCATCCGCTCGAATTTCGACGCTGGACTTCGTAGCCGGGGTTTCTACCTTGGGGTTCCGGATGTCCTCGAGCTCCTCGTCGAACATCTCTGGCCGGGCCTTTGTCGAGGCGATGGCGCTGCCCGTGTGGCAGGCCATGGCCGCGGTCCGCTGGCTCGAAGGGCGCGTGGCGAATCGCCCCAAGATCGAGGAGATCACGCCGGAGAAGGCCGCCCTCACGGATGGGGACTGCGTCGCCCAGGAGATCCTACTCGTTGCCCTGCGCTCCCATTTTCCCGATGTCGCCCTGAGCGTGGAGGAGGACACCCCCTCCGTAGCGTTGTTCGAAGGAAATCAGGCGGATCAGAGGGTCGTGATCGATCCGATCGACGGCACCCTCCGCTACCTGCGTCGGGACGGGCCCTACGCGATCCTGATGGGGCTGGAGCGCGAGGGGCGGGTGGAGGCCTCCCTCGTCGGTCTCCCCGCGATCGGAACGCTCATTCAGGCGGTTCGGGGGGAGACGGCGGAGATTGCCACCGAGGGGGGCTCCTTTCGGCCTGCTTCCCCGAGCTCCGATGGCAGGGCGCTTCTCGTCTCCTACGGGCTTCCCGAGGACCTGCGTGCGCGCCTCGAGGCGCGTGGCCACAACCTCGTGACGGCTGCAGGCGGCGTCATTGGTGTCGCTTCTCTGCTTCCGGGAACCTTTGGTGCACTTCGCCTCAGCGCGCATGCGGACGGCCTCTCCCATCGGGCCTGGGTGGCTGCACTGCCGACACTGGAGGCCGGAGGTGTCGTCGAGGGTCTCGACGGGGCCTTCCCCGAGGGGTACTCCCCCGGAGTTCCCGGTCTTATCGTGGGCGCGTCGAGCGAGGACGCCGCGTACATCCGCCAGGCACTGCGGGCCTGAGTGGGTCCCGGGCGCGGCCGCCCGCGCCCACCCACACTACGTTTGGCTTTGCCTCACTGCGCGCCGCCCGCCGAGCGCGCGGCTTGCAGTGAGTGGGTCCCGGGCAGGTCTTGGCGGGTTAGCGGCGGGGCAAGCCCGCCTGCCCGCACGGCGCGCTACTGCGTGCGCGCCTTGGCGGCTTCGGCCACCCACCCTTCCATGAGAG
>DAOUZG010000093.1 GCA_030665705.1 Deltaproteobacteria bacterium
ACGTACGATTACGCGCTTCCTGGCGGGACTTTCGTCGAGCCTGGATCCCGCGTCATCGTGCCCTATCGGGGCCGGCGCGTCTCCGGTGTGGTGATTGCCGTCCTCCGTGCCCCCCGGCACCAGAAGGCTGGGGGGCGGCCCATCCGCGAGATCCACGAGGTCGTTGACGGGAGCCCCGCGCTCCCGGCCTCACTCCTTCCGGTGGTGCTGGAGGCGGCGCACCGGAGCCTGTCCCCGCCCGGTGTGGCGCTCGCCGCCGCGATTCCACCCGGAACCACACCCCGTCCGGGCCGGCGGGTGCTTCTGCTCCCCGCGGGCCGACGCGCGCTCGAGCGTGGCGAGGCTCCGGAGAGTCTGAGACGGCTGCTCTGGGCGCTCGGTCGGCGTCCGCGCCCCGAGTCGGACCTCCGACGGCGCTTCCAGGGACTTCCCCGGCTGATCGAGCGTATCGAGCAGCTCGGGTGGGTACGCACAGAGGCCGCTACCGATCCCCCACGGGTCCGTGCACTGACCAGCCGTGTCTACCGGCTGCGGCCGGGCGTGGCCCTCGAGGAGCTCGAGGCGCGCCTGGCCCGCGCCCCGCGTCAGCGGGAGATCGTCGAACGCCTGTCTCGGGGGGAGGCGCCGCTGCGCTCGAGCCCCAGTCTCCGAGCGCTGGTGGAGGCGGGCTGGGTCGAGGTCGAGGAGCGGGAGGTCCGTCGGAACCCGGCGATCGCGCCCGTGAGCGATCCGGGCGAGGTCCTCGAGCTCACGCCCCACCAGGCGGACGCGGTCCGGCAGATCTCGGAGCTGATCGACGAAGGCCGGGAGGGGATCTTTCTACTCTATGGGATCACCGGAAGTGGAAAGACCGAGGTCTACCTTCGGGCGGCCGAGCGCGCGCTTCGCTCCGGTCGCACCGCAATCGTGCTCGTGCCCGAGATTTCGCTCACCCATCAGGTGGTGGATCGGTTTCGGGCCCGCTTCGCGGAGCAGGTTGCGGTTCTGCACAGCGGGCTCTCCGGGGGCGAGCGCTTCGACCAGTGGCGCGAGATCCGGGAGGGGCGCCGGACCGTCATCGTCGGGGCCCGGTCGGCGGTCTTCGCCCCGGTCGAGAACCCCGGGTTGATCGTCATCGACGAGGAGCACGACCCCGCCTACAAGAGCGAGGAGGGATTCTGCTACCACGCCCGCGAGGTGGCAATCCTCCGGGCTCGGGAGTCCCGCTGCCCCGTTGTGCTCGGCTCAGCGACTCCCGACGTCGAGACGAGCTACCGCGCCGAGCGGGGCGAGATCGAACGGCTCGTCCTTCCCCATCGGGTAGCGAGTCGCGTGCTTCCGTCGGTGGAAATCGTCGATATGAACCAGGAGATCGCGCGGCGGGGGAGGAGGCTCGTGCTCTCGCGTGCGCTGCGCCGCGCGCTCGCGGACTCGCTCGCCCGCAAGCAGCAGGCGATCCTGTTTCTGAATCGGCGGGGCTTCGCGACGCTTGTTTACTGCTTCGCGTGCGGCTACGCCGTGCGGTGCAAGCACTGCGACATCTCGCTCGTCTACCACGCGACGGGCGTACCGCCCCGACGGACCCTACCCGAGGAAGGGGAGCTGCGGTGCCACTACTGTGGCTACCGACAGGACCCGCCTTCCACGTGTCCCGGATGTGGGAGTCCCGAGGGGGTGCTGCTCGGATTCGGGACGGAGCGGGTGGCCGAGGAGGTCGGAACGCTATTTCCACACGCGCGGGTCGAGCGGTTCGACCGGGACACGACGAGTCGTAAGGGGGAGCAGCGACGGATCCTCGCAGCTTTCCACCGCGGCGAGGTGGACGTGCTGGTGGGAACCCAGATGGTGGCCAAGGGGCACGACATTCCCGGTGTCACCCTCGTCGGGGTCGTGGCGGCAGACCTCGGTCTGCACTTTCCCGATTTTCGAGCAAGCGAGCGGACCTTTCAGCTCCTCACCCAGGTGGCGGGGCGTGCGGGTCGTGGAGAGGAGCCCGGACGCGTCGTCGTGCAGAGCTTCCTCCCCGAGCACTACGCAATCGCGCTGGCCCGCATGCACGACTACCCCTCCTTTCTCCGCGAGGAGCTGCGGCGCCGAAAGCCGCACGGCTACCCCCCGTTTCGTGCACTGGGGCAGGTGGTCGTCTCGGGGCGGGATGCAGCCGCGGTCGAGCGGGCTGCAAACGCGCTGGCCCGACTGGCCCGAAGCGTGCCCCTTCCCGAGGGGGGACCGCTGACGGTCCTCGGCCCCGCGCCGGCTCCCATCGCGCGAATCCGGGACCGGGTCCGCTGGCAGCTCCTCCTGCAGGGGCAGGTGGCCGCGGTGCGCGAGGTGGGACGGGAGCTCCTGAGACAGGCGCGCACCGTTGCACGGGGCACCCAGGTCCGGGTGGATCCCGTCCCGCTGCAGATGCTATGACTCTTTTTCAGCCATGTTGCTCGAGGTTCTCCAGTTCCCCGACGCGCGTCTGCGCGAGAAGGCCCGTCCGATCCGTCAGGAGGAGGTCGACGACGAGCTGCGAGAGCTCGCGGCGAACCTGGCGGAGACGATGTACGACGATCCGGGAATCGGACTCGCTTCAATACAGGTCGGTGTTGCAAAGCGGCTGATCGTCATGGACGTGGACTGGACCGAAGGGGAGCGAAACCTCCGGGTCCTCCTGAACCCGGAGATCGTCCATTCGGAGGGACAGCAGGTCCTCGAGGAGGGTTGTCTCTCGGTTCCGGAGTTCACAGCCGAGGTTCAGCGGGCGGCGCGCGTCGTCGCACGTGCCCGCAGCCTGGACTGGGAGGAGCTCGAGTTCGACGCGACGGGTCTGGAGGCGGCCTGCTTCCAACACGAGATCGACCATCTCGACGGGATCCTCTTCCTCGACCGGATCAGTCGACTCAAGCGGAACCTCTACGTTCAGCGGCGCAAGAAGCAGATCCGGCGCGGGGAAGAGCCGAGCAAGGCCGACGCCGGATCCGTTCGCATCTAGAGGCAGGCGACGATGGGCGAGCCCCGGAGGCTCCGGGTGCTGTTCTTCGGGACTCCCGAGTTCGCACTCCCCGCGCTCCGTGCCCTCGCCGAGAGTCGACACCCCCTTGTCGGGGTGGTCTGCCAACCCGACCGCCCGCGCGGGCGGGGCCGCAAGGTCGAGCCCACCCCAGTCCGCGCAGAGGCCGAAGCCCGCTCAATCCCGGTCCTCCAGCCCGACAAGGTCGGGACCGAGGCGGCCGTTGCCTGGATGCGGGAAAGGGAGCCCGACCTCGGCTGCGTCGTCGCGTTCGGGCAGTTCATCCCGCGGTCGGTTCGTGAGCTTCCGCCTCACGGGCTCGTCAACGCGCACGCGAGCCTCCTCCCGCGTTTTCGCGGTGCGGCTCCGGTGCAGCACGCGATCCTGGAGGGGGATGACGAGACCGGTGTGACGATCATCCGGATCGAGCGCGAGATGGACGCGGGCGAGTGGTGTCTCATGCGCCGCACCCCGATCGGGCCCGACGAGACGGCTGGGGAGCTCTCGGTCCGGCTGGCCGTTCTTGCGGCGGAGGCGCTCCTCGAGGCGGTCGAGCAGATCGCCCGGGACGAGGCGCGTTTCCAGGCTCAGCCCGCGGAGGGGGTCACCCTCGCCCCCAAAGTGGGCCGGGAGTTCGGCCGGGTGAGCTTCGAGGAGCCCGTCTATCGGATTCTGCGGCGGATCCGCGCCGCAACCCCCTGGCCCGGCGTCGATCTGGAGCTTCGGCCGAGCGGCCGGCGTTTCCGGATTCTCCGCGCAGGGGGGAAGCCGGGGTGGGATGCCTCGGGGGCTCCCGGAGCGGTTGCCCACGGGGAAGGCCGCCTGCGGATCGCGGCGGGAGACGGATGGATCGAGGTGCATAGGCTTCAGGTACCGGGACGGCGCCCCGTGGATGCGGCAGAATTCCTCCGAGGGGCACGTCTCGGCGCGCGCGAGGAGGCTCAGAGCTTATGAACAACTTCAAGACAGGGATGCTGCTGATCCTGCTGACCATCCTGCTCGTGGGGATCGGCTCGGCGTTCGGTGGTCAACAGGGGGCCCTGCTCGCGTTCGTCCTCGCAGCGGTGATGAACCTCGGCGCCTACTGGTTCAGTGACAAGATCGTGCTTCGCATGTACCGCGCGAAGGAGGTGAGCGAGGCCGAGGCGCCGAAGCTCTACTCCGTCGTCGCGGATCTTGCGCAGCGGGCCCGGATTCCGATGCCCCGCGTCTGCCTGATCCCGTCCCCCGCCCTGAACGCCTTCGCCACGGGGCGAAATCCTAAACACGCGGTAGTGGCGGTTACCCAAGGGCTGTTCTCGGCTCTCAACCGATCGGAGCTCGCGGGCGTGCTTGCGCATGAGCTCTCTCACGTCCGGCACCGCGACATCCTGATCGGCTCCATCGCGGCGACCATTGCCGGCGCGATCGCCTTCCTCGCCCGGATGGCCCAGTGGTCCGCGCTCTTCGGTGGTTTCTCGCGCGACAGCGGCGGCCGCGGGGGGAACATCGTGGTGGTGATGCTCGTGGCGATCGTCGGCGGGATTGCGGCAATGCTGGTTCAAATGGCCATTTCTCGATCCCGGGAGTTCGAGGCCGATGCCGGTGCCGCGCGTCTGCTCGGCGACCCGACACCACTCGTCTCGGCGCTGCGCAAGCTCGAGGCCGGAGCCGAGCGCGTCCCGCTCGAGGCCAACCCGGCGACCGCTCACATGTTCATCGTCAACCCTCTGCGGGGCGGCGGAGTGATGCGCCTGTTCACGACGCACCCCCCGATCGAGGAGCGGATTCGCCGGCTACAGTCCATGGTCGGACTCTCGCTCTCCTGACATGAAGGTGGCACCCACCGCGCGCTCGGTTGCGTGGCACGTCCTCGTCCGCGTCGAGCGGGACCGAGCCTACGCGGACCTTGCGCTGCACGCAGCGCTGCGACGAAGCGATCTCGATCGGAGGAATCGGGCACTTGCGACCGAGCTCACCTACGGCTCTCTGCGCCTCCGTGGGCGAATCGACTACGTGCTCCAACACGTGCTGGACCGGGAATTCGAGAAGGTCGACCTGCGCCTCCGGAACCTGCTGCGGCTCGGCTGCTACCAGCTCCTCTTCTGTACGGGCATCCGCGACGCTGCCGCGGTCTCGGAATCCGTGGAGCTCGCCAAGAGCGCCGGGCTCGGACACGCGGCGGGCTTCGTCAACGCCGTGCTGCGGCAGGCCTCACAGAAGGCCGGATCGGCTCGATTCCCCGACCTCGAGGACGACCCCGTCGGATATCTCATGCACTGGGGGTCGCTGCCGCACTGGATGGCCGAGCGGTGGCTCGAGGCGCTCGGTGGGCTCGAGGCTGCGAAGCTCGCGGAGGCCTCCCTCCGATCCCCGCCCCGGACGATCCGGGTTTCGGAGTCCGCGGATCTCGACCGGGTGGCGAAGCGGCTGCGTGGAAGGCCCTGCCGGTTCGCCCCCCGTGGCCTCACTCAGCTCCGCTCCGATCCCGTCCAGGATCCCGGGTTTCGGAGAGGGGAGTTCGCGATCCAGGACGAGGCGTCCCAGCTCATTCCGCTTCTCCTCGGTGCAGAGCCGGGAGATACGGTCGTCGACTGCTGCGCCGCGCCGGGCGGAAAGGCCTTCCAGCTCGCGGAACAGGTCGGGCCCACCGGGGAGATCATCGCGTTCGACCTGCACGCGAACCGGCTGAGCCTGATCCGCCGCGAGGCGCGGCGACTCGGACTCTCGAACGTTCGCGTGCTCCAGCGCGATGCGACGCAGAACTTCGACCTGCGGGGGGCACAGCGCTTTCGACGGATCCTGATCGATGCTCCGTGTAGCGGGAGCGGGGTGCTGCGGCGAAACCCCGACGCCCGCTGGCGCCTGCAGGCGGAGGACGTGCCGCGCATGGCCGAGCGTCAGCTCGCGCTGCTCCGCTCCGCGGCGCGGTATCTGGACGAGGGAGGAGTTCTGGTCTACAGCGTCTGTAGCGTGGACCCCGAGGAGACCGTGGGTGTGGTGAAGACGTTTCTCGAGTCGGAGCCGGCGCTGCGGCGGGACGACGTGGCGCCGTGCCTTCCCGAGTCGGCCCGGGAGCTCGTGGACGAGGAGGGAGCGCTTTGGTGCCTTCCGCACCGCCACGGCTGCGACGGGTTCTTCGCGGTGAGGCTGGTTCGGACATGAACCGCTTTCTGATCGCTCCCTCGATCCTGTCGGCCGACTTCGCGCGTCTCGGTGAGGAGGTCCGGGCGGCGGAGGCTGCGGGCGCCGACTGGATTCACGTCGATGTTATGGACGGCCACTTCGTCCCCAATCTGACGATCGGCCCCCTCGTGGTCGCCGCGTTGAAGCAGGTCGCCACCCGGCCTCTCGATGTGCATCTGATGATCGAGAATCCGGATCGCTACCTCGAGGCGTTTGTCGAGGCCGGAGCTGCCGCGCTCGGTGTCCACGTGGAGACCTGTGTCCACCTGCACCGGACGCTCGCGCAGATCCGCAGGCTCGGGGTGCGTGCCTGTGTGGTGCTGAACCCCGCGACACCGGCTGCCCAGATCGAACCGGTGCTTCGCGACGTGGATCAGGTACTCGTCATGACGGTGAACCCGGGATTCAGTGGACAACGCTTCATCGAGGCGACCCTTCCCAAGATCCGCCAGATCCGGACCTGGATCGACGGGATGGGTCTCGAGGTCGACCTCGTCGTGGACGGCGGGATTGGGCTCGACACGGTCGAGGCCGTGGCGAGCCACGGTGCGCGCGCGTTCGTGATGGGCTCGTCCTTCTTCGGAAGCGGTGACTACAAGCGCTTCGTCGACGCGATCCACGCGAAGCTCAAGCCGTATGAGGCGGAGGGGGCGCGGGACTGAAGATGCGCGTCCCGTCGGGCTACCCTCTCGCGGATCCTTCGGGCCCTTAGCTCAGTGGTTAGAGCGACCGGCTCATAACCGGTTGGTCCCTGGTTCGAACCCAGGAGGGCCCACCATAACTTCCCTGTTTTTCATGGGCTTTTCCGACCCCGATTTCTCCGTGGGACAAGTGCGGGACAAATCTCTGGGCTCGGGACCGGGTGCGCGCGGGCGAAGCACGGTCACCAACGCAGAGTCTCCCAGGCGCGCGTAGCGACGCGTGGAGCGCACATCCGCATGTTCGAGAAACCGCTGCAGCAGACGCTCTGGAACGCCCCTGCGCACGGCATCGGTCGCGAAGGAGTGTTTTGTTCCCTTTCCATAGGGCAGGAT
>DAOUZG010000205.1 GCA_030665705.1 Deltaproteobacteria bacterium
GGCTCGTCGCGGAGCACCTGGAGCTGCTGCGCACGCTCCGTCGATCCGCGCTCGAGGTGAAGCCTCCCCCGGATCGCTCGGTACAGCTCGAGGCGATCGAACAGCTCACCTGGGACGACCTCGATGCGGAAGATCGCTCCGCCTGTCCTCCTCTTCTGCTCCTCGGTGACGAGAGCGCCCTGCTCGAGCACGGCTTCGACACGCTCACGCGGCTCCTGGCGTCGAACCTGCCCGTGAAGGTGGTGCTCCTCGACGGGCAGAGCCGACTCGGCGCGGGGCCGGAGCCGACGCTCGTCGCCATGGCCCACCGGAAGGCTTTTGTACTGTCTGGATCGCTCGCGTACCCCGAACACCTGGCTCGGGGTCTGGCCGATGCGTTGGCCTGGCCCGGGCCGGCCCTCGTGCACCTCCACGCGCCCAGCCCCCGTCGACACGGCTTCCCCGCCGACGCGACCCTCGAGCGGGCGCGCCTCGCGGTGGAAGGCCGCGCCCATGTGCTGTTCCGCTACGACCCGGGAGCGGACGGGCTGTTCGGATTGCGTGCGAGCCTGGAGGGGAACCCCGGCTTCGACCAAGACTGGGGAGGCATCACCTTCGCCGAATGGGCAGCCGGCGAAGAGCGCTTCGCGCACCACTTCGAGCCGCTCGACGACCGACCGTCGGTTCCGCTCACCGAGTGGCTCGCCCTTCCCGAGCGGGGCCGCCAGACCAAGGTACCGACGGTGGAGGTGGAGGAGCAGCGGGTCGCGGTCGGTGAGCGTATGGCGAGAGCCGCCGGCGACCGACAGATCTCTTGGAACGTGCTGCGCGAGCTGACCGGGGCTTCGAGCCCGTTCACGGAGCGGATCCGCTCGGCGCTGAGGGAGGAGCTCGAAGCCGAGCAGCAGGAGCACCTGAAGGCGCTGAAGGCCGAGCAAGAGGCACGGATCGCCGAGATCCGCTCCACGACCAACCAGGAGGCGGTCAACCGTCTGATGGAGCGGCTCATGACGTTGGCCGGCTACGCGCGGAAGGCCGGACAGAAGGGCAACGGGGCATGACCAGCCTCGGGATCCACCTGGGGCTCCCGACGTTCCGCAACGGGGTTCATCCCGCCGAGAAGAAGGAGGCGACGAAAGATCTCCCGATCGAGCAGATGCCCTTCGTCGACGAGTACGTCCTTCCCCTCTCCCAGCACATCGGGGCGCCCTCGAAGGCGGTGGTCGAGGCGGGCCAGCGCGTACGACGTGGCGAGCTGATCGCGGAGCCGGGCGGCTTCGTTTCGACGGCCCTACACGCGCCGGTGACGGGGCGGGTCAAGACGGTTGACCTTCGGCTGCACCCCAACGGGAAGATGATGCCTTCGATCGTGATCGAAGCGGATCCGTACGACAGCCAGCGGATCCCCGAGCGCCCCCCCGTCGACCCAGTGAGCCTCACCCCCAAGGAAATGGTCCAACTGGTGCAACTCGGCGGCCTGGTCGGTCTCGGGGGCGCGGCGTTCCCGAGCCACGTCAAGTTCCAGGTGTCGGAGGGGAAGCGGATCCGCTTGGTGGTGATCAACGGCTGCGAGTGCGAGCCTTATCTCACGTGTGATCACCGACTCATGGCGGAGAGGCCCGAGGCGGTCATCCGGGGTGCCGAGATCATCCGGTCTCACGTGCGCGCCGAGCGGGCCTACATCGGGATCGAGGAGAACAAGCCGGATGCGATCACAGCGGTCCGTGCGCTGGGCTCCGACATCGAGGTGGTCGCCCTGCAGGTCAAGTACCCCCAGGGCGCCGAGAAGATGCTCATCGACGCGATCCTCGGCGAGGAGGTCCCCGCGGGCGGCCTTCCTCTCGACATCGAAATCCTCGTGAACAACGTCGGCACCACGGCGGCGCTCGCAGACCTCGTCGACCGTGGCATCCCCCTCGTCGAGAGGGTCGTCACGGTGACCGGGCCGGCGGTGGCGCGACCGCGCAACCTCTGCGTGCCGCTCGGAACCCCGGTCTCGGCCGTCGTCGAGCACTGCGGAGGGCTTCTGCCGAGCGTCCACCAGGTCGTGTTCGGCGGACCGATGATGGGAATGGCCCAGAAGAGCCTCGACGTGCCCATTCTCAAGGGCACCTCGGGGATCCTCTGTCTCGACCCGGCCACGGCGCTCCAGTTCGAGGAGTTTCCGTGTATCCGGTGCGGCCGCTGTCTCGAGGCTTGTCCGCTCTTTCTCAACCCGCAGCGCCTGACGGCGCTCGTCCGAGCCGAGAAGGTCGAGGAACTCGAGGGGCACCACCTCATGAGCTGTTTCGAGTGCGCGGCTTGCTCCTTCGCGTGCCCCTCGCGGATTCCGCTCGTGCAGTGGCTGCGCATGGGGAAGGCCATGCTGAAGACCCACAAGGCATCGGCGTGAAACGAGGAGCGCCGGGAGACCCCCCAGCAGATCCCGATGGAGTGTCCTTGAAGTGACTGCGCGATCCGCGGATGTGGTGATCTCGACGGCGCCGTTCACGCGAGAGGCGTCAACCACCCCGAGCATCATGCTCGAGGTGCTGGCTGCCGCCCTCCTCGTTCTGGTGTTTGCCTGCTGGCATTTCGGGATCGGATCCCTCCTCATCGTGGTAGCCGCGACCGCGGGGGCGGTGGGAACCGAGTGGGTCTTCACGCGGTCGGCCGACCGCTCGACGCTGCGCGACTACAGCGCGGTGCTCACGGGCGTACTCCTCGGTCTCACGCTGCCCCCAGCCATTCCACTTTGGATGGGATTCCTGGGCGGGGCCGCGGGAATCGGATTCGGAAAGCTGATCTGGGGCGGCCTGGGTCAGAACCTCTTTAACCCCGCCCTCATCGGACGCGCCTTTCTTCAAGCCGCCTTCCCCATCGCCATTACGACCTGGTCGGCGCCGGCAGAGCCGGGGGCCGCCCTCTCGGTGCCCCGCAGCCTGTTCGCGTTGCCGCTGATGCAGGCGAAGGTCGACGCGGTGTCGGCCGCGACCCCGCTCGGCCTGGCCAAGTTCGAGTCCCAGATCGCCGACTTCGGACCTCTCTTCTTCGGCCAGATCTCGGGCTCGGTGGGCGAGACCAGCGCCCTGCTACTGATCCTCTGCGGTGTATGGCTCGCGGTACGGCGCATGTTCGACTGGCGTCTCCCGGTCAGCACC
The DNA here is from genome assembly GCA_030665705.1 of Deltaproteobacteria bacterium. GTDB lineage: Bacteria > Myxococcota_A > UBA9160 > SZUA-336 > SZUA-336 > DAOUZG01. Next base: position 3,120 of record DAOUZG010000205.1, read on the forward strand.
CTGCTCTCGGTGGCGGTCTTCTCCGGCGCTCTCCACCTGCTGAATCCCGAGGCCTACCCCCCACCCCTGTTCATGGTGTTCTCCGGGGGGCTGCTCTTCGGCGCCGTCTTCATGGTGACCGACCCCGTCACGACCCCGACGACACCGCGGGGCGCCTGGCTGTTCGGGGTGGGCGTGGGGTTGCTGGTGGTGCTCATTCGCGTGTTCGGTGGTCTTCCCGAGGGAGTGATGTACGCGATCCTGTTGATGAACGCCGTAACGCCCCACATCAACCGCTACACCCAGCCCCGGGTATTCGGAGCCTAACCAATGGCCGCTCCCGACGCCGGACCGCTGCGCATGATGGCAACGCTGGGCACCGCCGGCTTCTTGTCGGGTCTTGCGCTCGTGGGTATCTTCCTCGCCACGGCTCCCCTGATCGAACGGAACCGCGCTGCAGCACTCGAGGCTGCCATCTACCGGGTCCTCCCCGGCGCGCAGACACGGAAAGCGTTTGTCGTGCGCGAGGGGACGCTGGTCCCCTTCGAAAGCCCGACGGGAGGCCTGCCGCAGGAGGAGGCGGTCTACGCCGCTTACGACGAAGCCGGTAACCCGCTCGGTTTCGCGATCCCTGCCGAGGGGCCTGGCTTTCAGGACACGATCAAGCTCATCTACGGCTACGACCCGTCGCGTCGACGCATCGTGGGAATGGAGGTGCTCGAGAGCAAGGAGACGCCGGGTCTGGGCGACAAGATCTTCAAGGATGAGGACTTCGTGGCCAACTTCCGGGACCTCTTGGTCGACCCCGAGGTGGTCGTGGTAAAGAAGGGGCGCACGCAAGAGAACCACGTCGACTCCATTAGCGGTGCGACGATCTCGTCGATCGCCGTCGTCCGGATCATCAACACGGCGAACGCCCG
>DAOUZG010000154.1 GCA_030665705.1 Deltaproteobacteria bacterium
GTGGAGGTCCTCGCAGTGCTCCACGACCGGGCGGCCGACACCGCGAGCGTACTCGAGCACCCTGCGCATGACCCCGGCGTCCATGACCGGTGCCCCGTCGTCGGAAAACGCCACCACTCCGGCGTCGGTGAGCAGGCCCATTTCGGTCATCGCCTCGCCGGCGAGACCCTGGGTCGCAGCCGCGATAATCTCCACGCGCACGTGCCCCACCTCGCGGGCTCGGCGCTGAATGAACTCGGTGACGGCCACGCAGTCATTCACGGGATCGGTGTTGGCCATACAGCAGACCGTCGTGAAACCGCCGGCCGCGGCCGCTCGAGTCCCGCTCTCGATGTCCTCCTTGTACTCCTGACCCGGCTCCCTCAGGTGCACGTGGAGGTCGACGAGGCCGGGAGCCAGCCAGAGGCCGTCCGCCTCGATCACCTCCTCCGCCTTTGTGGGGAGATCCGCGCCCACAGCCTGGATTCTGCCGTCCTCCACATCGACGTCGAGTCGTTCGTCCCTCCCGGAGGCAGGATCCAGAACCCGCGCCCCGTGAATCCGCAGCCGGCTCACGACTCGACCCCCGTGATCAGGTAGAGCACAGCCATCCGCACGGCGACCCCGTTGGTAACCTGATCCAGGATCCGCGACGGCTCGCCGTCGGCCACGTCGTCCGCAATCTCCACGCCCCGGTTGATGGGGCCGGGGTGCAGAACGATTGCCTCGGGCTTTGCCAAGGCGAGCTTGCGGCGGTTGAGGCCGTAGCGCTGGGAGTACTCGCGGACCGACGGAAAAAGCGGTCTCTCCATGCGCTCGCGCTGGATCCTCAGCATCATGACCACATCCGCGGCGTCCAGCGCCTCCTCCATGGAGAGGCACGCCTTCACGCCGAGAATCTCGATGCCGGGCGGGATCATGGTGGGGGGTCCGGCGACACGCACCTCCGCCCCCAGCTTCGTGAAGCTGTAGATCCCCGAACGCGCGACGCGGCTGTGGGCGATGTCACCAACGATGGCGACGACGCGACCCTCCACAGATCCGAGCACGCGCTGGACGGTAAAGACGTCCAGAAGACCCTGGGTCGGGTGCTCGTGGGCCCCGTCCCCCGCGTTGATGACGGGAACCCCGATGTGTGCGGCCAGCATCTGCGGCACGCCAGCCACCTTGTGCCTGACCACCAGGACATCCGGATTCATGGCATCCAGATTCCGCGCCATGTCTTTCAGACCCTCGGCCTTCACGAGACTGGAGCCGCTCGCGGAGAGGTTGATCGAGTCAGCGGAGAGCCGCTTGGCAGCGATCTCGAAGCTCACCCGGGTCCGCGTGGAGGGCTCCAGAAACATGTTCAGCACGGTCTTGCCCCGCAGCGTGGGAACCCGCTTGATCTCCCTTTCCGAGATCTCGCGCATCGCCTCCGCCGTCTCCAGGATGCGGACAATCTCCTCGCGGCTCAGATCCTCGACTCCAAGCAGATGTCTCACCGAACCACCACCTCCAGCTCGCCGTCTTCCGTCCCCCGGAGCAGCACCTCCTCCGAACGGTGGGTGGCGATGTTCTTCCCCACAAAATCCACCCGAATCGGGAGTTCCCGGTGACCCCGGTCGACCAGGGTCGCGACCTGGATTCCCGCGGGCCGGCCGAAGTCGATGACCGCATCCATTGCAGCCCGGACGGTCCGTCCCGTGAAGACCACATCTTCGACGAGGATGACGGCCTTTCCCATCACCGAGACGGCCATGTCACTCCGGCGCGGAACCGGACGCCGGCCGTGGCCGATCACGTCGTCGCGGTAGAGCGTGACGTCGAGGATCCCGAGCGGAATGTCGTGCTCGGAGAGCTCCCGGAGCCGCTCGGCCAGCATCTCGCCAATCGGCACGCCCCCCTCGCGGATGGCGACCAGCACGAGATCTCGCGGCTCCTTGTTCCGCTCCAGGATCTCGTGAGCGATCCGGGAGGTGGCGCGCTCAATACCTCGCGGGTCCAGAACCACCCGGGCCGGTTCGGGAGAACCCTGCGCGTCCGATCGGTTCGAGGGAGAGTTGGGATGGGTCATGCAGAACCCTTGTCCACCTCGCTGGATGGACTTAAAAGGCCCTCACGCTGTCGCCTCCAGGCCCCACCCTCGGGGCCTGCTTGAAACTGAAGCTTAACGAAACGCGCTGCCTCCCGTCAATCCGGAAGGGAGTGGACCGGCCGGCCCATACGCCCCCACCGCACGTCCTCGATCTGCAGTGTCACAACGCGGTAGAGCGTGAAGAGCAGGTCGCCGATCAGCCCGCGCTCCTTTTGTCGCCCTGCCGCAACAACCCAGGACCAGTAGACGAACATCGCCCGTCCCTTGATCTGGTCGGCCCGAACGAACGGCTGCCGCCAGAAGCGACTGTCGCGCGAGGAATTCCGGTTGTCTCCCAACATGAAGTAGTGCTCCGTGGGCACCTCCCAGGGACCCCGCCGACCCATCTGCGCGCGCCGGGCATTGTAGAGGGTCGAATAGACTACGCCGCTCTCGGGGGTCTCGTCGTAGCGATGGACCTGGACGTCCGCGCCGCGCTCGTAGTCAATATACGTGAACTCGCCGCGGTCGGTTCGATCGACGAGCTTCCCGTTCACGTAGAGGCGCCCCTCCCTCATCTCGATGGTGTCGCCGGGCAGCCCGACGCAACGCTTGATGAAGTCCTGACTCGGATCGTCGGGATATCGAAATACCATCACGTCGCCCCGCTGGGGTTCACCCATCGAAGTGAAGAGCGTCCCCGTCACGGGCATCCGGATCCCGTAGGTGAACTTGTTCACGAAGATGTGATCCCCGACGAGAAGAGTCGGGATCATCGATCCCGACGGGATCTTAAAGGGCTCGATCACGAAGGTCCGGATCCCGAGCGCGAGGAGGATCGCCAGGACGAACGCCCGGACCGTGTCCCGGCGCTTCCTTCGACTGTCACTCTTCTTCGAAGTCTTAGCCATCGGTCCCGCGTCTCACCGCTAGCTGTCGGATTCCGACGGGGACAACACGGCCAGGAAGGCCTCCTGGGGAATCTCCACGTTTCCTACACGTTTCATCCTACGCTTTCCTTCCTTCTGCTTCTCGAGCAGCTTCCGTTTGCGAGTCACGTCGCCCCCATAACACTTCGCCGTGACGTTCTTGCGAAGTGCCTGGATGCTCTCACGCGCGATTACCCGCGAGCCCACGGCCGCCTGAAGAGCCACTTCGAACATCTGCCGCGGAATGTGGTTCCTCATCTGTCGAAGAATCGCGAGCCCCCGCCGATAGGCCTTGGAGCGATGGACGATCGACGTCAGCGCGTCCACGGCCTTGCCGCTCACCAGGATGTCCAGCTTGACGAGTTCATCCCTGCGATACTCCACGAAATCGTAGTCCATCGATCCGAACCCGCGCGTCGTGGACTTGAGCCGGTCATAGAAGTCCACCACGACCTCGGCCAGGGGCAGATCGTACCGGAGAACGGCTCGCCGGTCGCTGTGCACCACGAGATCACGCTGGACCCCCCTTCGCTCCTGACAGAGCTGAATGACCGATCCGATGTAAGGCGTGGGGAGGTGGATCTGGGCCAAGATCCGGGGCTCGAGAATCTCCTCGATCTCTCCCGGATCGGGGAGACTACTCGGGCGGTGCACCTCGTACGGCTCCTCGTCCCGAGTCCGGACCTGGTACACGACGGTCGGAGCGGTGATGATGAGGTCGAGGCTGTACTCACGCTCGAGTCGCTCCTGGACGACCTCCATGTGGAGCAGCCCGAGGTATCCGCACCGGAACCCGAAACCGAGCGCCTCGCTCGTCTCGGGCTCGGCGGAGAGAGAGGAGTCGCTGAGCTGGAGCTTCTCGATGGCCGTCCGGAGCCCATCGTACCCCCCCGGGTCGGCCGGGTAGAGGCCGCTCCAGACCATCGGCTTGAGCGGGTGGAACCCGGGAAGAGGTTCTGCAGCCGGCATCTGCGCCTCGGTGACGGTGTCTCCAATCCACACCGCGCGAGGGTCGCGGATGTTCGCGAGCAAAACCCCGACCTCGCCGCACTCGATCCGTTCGACCCGATTCACCTCGGGTGCGATCACACCGAGCAGGCTCACATCGTGCTCGCTTCCCGTGGACATGAGACGGATCCGACGATCGTGCGCGAGTGATCCCGCCTTCACGCGGACCAGCATGGCGACTCCCTGATAGGGATCGAACCAGCTGTCGAAGATGAGGGCGCGAAGCGGCTCACGGGGGTCGCCTTCGGGCGGCGGAACGCGTTCTACAATCGCCTCGAGCAGCTCGTCCACCCGCTCGCCCGTCTTGGCGGAGATTCGGACGGCGTCGTGGGAGGGGATCCCGACGATGTCCTCGATCTCCGCCGCTACCCTATCCGGATCCGCATTCGGGAGGTCGATCTTGTTGATGACCGGGATCACCTCGAGCCCCCCTGCAACCGCGACCTCCGCATTCGCGACCGTCTGAGCCTCGACCCCCTGCGCGGCGTCCACCACGAGGAGCACACCCTCGCACGCGGCCAGCGACCGGGAGACCTCGTAGTGGAAGTCGACGTGTCCGGGAGTGTCAATCAAGTTCAGGACGTAGCGCTGCCCATCCCGAGCCTGGTAGTTCATACGCACCGTCTGCGCCTTGATCGTGATCCCCCGCTCTCTCTCTAGATCCATCTTGTCGAGAAACTGCTGAACGGGGGCCCGCGAGTGGAGGGTTCCGGTCCGCTCGAGGAGGCGGTCGGCGAGCGTACTCTTTCCGTGGTCGATGTGCGCGATGATCGCGAAGTTCCGAATGTGCCTCATCGATGCGGCGTTTGCCCGACTTCCTCCCGGACCTCCTTCTCGAAGTACGGGAGTGTCCGCCGAAGACCCTCCTCGAGACCGATCTGGGGCTGCCACCCGATCAACTCGCGCGCACGGGCTATGTCGGGTCGTCGGACCTTCGGGTCGTCGGGAGGAAGCTCGTTGTAGACGATCCGGCCGCGGGACCCGGTGAGCGCGAGGATGCGCTGTGCCACCTCGATGAGGGGGATCTCGTGCGGGTTTCCGAGGTTGACCGGGTCGGCATACTCGGCGTTCAGGAGCCGGACGATCCCCTCGACCAGATCGGAGATGTACGTGAAGCTGCGCGTCTGAGAGCCGTCTCCGAAGACGGTGAGGTCCTGGCTGCGTAGTGCCTGAGTAAAGAAGGTGGGAATCGCCCTTCCGTCGTCGGAACGCATTCCGGGACCATAGGTGTTGAAGATCCGCGCGATGCGTGTGCGGACGGCGTGGTATCGGTGGTACGCCATCGTCATCGCTTCGGCAAACCGCTTGGCCTCGTCATAGACCCCGCGGATCCCGATCGGGTTGACGTG